>JAOUHG010000020.1 GCA_029865265.1 Candidatus Krumholzibacteriia bacterium
CGGCTGTCCAATGAGGTCGAGGCCCTTCTTGAGCGCAGCGCCCAGCATGAGCGGCGAGGCCATCAGGAATGAAAAGCGCGCGGCCTGGTCGCGGCGCAACCCGAACATCATCCCCACCGCAATGGTGATGCCGGAGCGCGACACGCCGGGAATGAGCGCCAGTGTCTGCGCGGTGCCAATACCCACCGCCTGCCAGAAGGTGAGGTTCTGCATCTCGCCCACGTGGCTGAATCGCTTTTCCACCCACAGGAACAGGAACGCGCCCGCAAGGAGCGTCACCACGATCACGCCCGGGTGACGGAAGTACAACTCGATGCCGGCCTCGAAGAAGTAACCCACCAGGCCGGCCGGCACGCACGCCGCAATCACGTACCACGCCATTCGCGACGCGGGATCGTTGCGATCTCCCTTTGGCGAGAGGCTGGAGAGGAAGCCGCGCGCCAGTGCGCGCAGGTCGCCCCAGAAGTAGACCACGATGGCCATCAGCGTGCCCAGGTGCACGGCCACGTCGAAGGTGAGGCCGTCGACCACGTCGAAGTCCAGCGCGGCGCGGGCCAGAATGAGGTGCGCCGATGAGGAAATGGGGAGGAATTCGGTGGCGGCCTGGATGAGGCCGAGGATGATGGCCAGCAACACGACCGGCATGGATTACTTCGCCCCGATCTCGACGAGCACCTGGCCGTACGCCACCTGCTCGCCGCTCTTGCAGTGGACCTTCTTGACCGTTCCCGTGGCCGGCGAGAGCAGTTCGTTGTGCATCTTCATGGATTCCAGCACCACCAGCGGGTCGCCCGCCTTCACCGTGTCGCCTGTCTTCACGTTGACCGCCACAATCGAACCCGGCATGGGCGCTTCCAGGCGCCCCTCGCCGGCCGCACCCACCGGACGGTCGGTGTCGACCTCGTCGCGCGTGTGCGCGTAGGTGCGCCCGCCGATGGAGATGTCGAGTCCGTTGCGCCCCTGCGACACGTGCGCCACGTGCGACGCCTGGTCGATGAGGAACGCAATTGTGCCCGCCACCAGGCTCACGTCGCTGACGATATGACGGCGGTCGTCGATAGTCACCACGAATCCGTCCGCGGTGCGCACAATTCCCACGTCCTTGCGAACACCGTCCAGCGCGATCTTCATTTCGCGCCCCCGATCTCCCACTTGCCCACGCGCTCCCACGGCGACGGCCCCGCGTCCGGCGCTCCCACGCCCCCGCGCGGCGCGCGGCCGATGTTGAGCGTCTCGCTGAGCGCGGCGGCCACGAAGGCCTCGTCGGGGATGTCACTGCCCGGGTCCATGAGCACCTCGCGGCCGTAGTCGTCCATGAACAGCGTGTTCACGTCGCCGGCGATGAACGCCGGGTGCACGAGGATGCGCTTGTGCAGGTCGATGCCGGTCTGCACGCCGTGCACCACGTACTCGTCGAGCGCGCGCAGCATGCGCAACCGCGCCATCTCGCGGTCCTCGCCGTAGGCGATGAGCTTGGAGAGGATGGGGTCGTAGTACGGTGTGACTTCCCAGCCCTCGTAAACGCCGGAGTCGTTGCGAATGCCGGGGCCGGAGGGTTCGTACAGGTACGAGATCACGCCGCACGAGGGCATGAAGTTCCGGGTCTCGTCCTCGGCGTAAATACGGCACTCGATGGCGTGGCCGCGCTGCGCGAGGTCCTTCTGCTTGAACGCGAGTCGTTCGCCGCCCGCAATGCGCAGCTGCCACTGCACGAGGTCGATGCCGGTGGTGACCTCGGTGATGGGGTGTTCCACCTGGATGCGCGTGTTCATCTCCAGAAAGAAGAAGTTTCCCGCCGCATCCAGCATGAACTCGATGGTGCCCGCGTTCACGTAGCCCACCGCCTTCGCCGCCGCCACCGCCGCTTCGCCCATGCGCGCGCGCAGTTCCGGGGTGAGCGCGGGCGAGGGCGTTTCTTCCAGCACCTTCTGGTGGCGGCGCTGGATGGAACACTCGCGCTCGAACAGGTGCACAATGTTATTGTGCGCGTCGGCCAGCACCTGGAACTCGATGTGCCGCGGGTGTTCGATCTTCTGCTCGATGTAGACGGTGTCGTCGCCGAAGGCGGACTTCGCCTCGCCGATGGCGGCGCGCGCCGCGGCCTCCACCTGCTTGCGGTCGGTCACCAGGCGCAGCCCCTTGCCGCCACCACCCGCCGACGCCTTGATGAAAATGGGACCGGTGATCTTCTTTGCGGCCGCCGCAATCCACGCGGGGTCGTTGCTGCCGGTGTCCGTGCCGGGCACGATGGGCACGCCGGCCGCCTTCATGATGGCGCGCGACTCGATCTTCGAGCCCATGGCGCGGATGGCGGCCGACGGCGGACCGATGAAGGTGAGACCCTCCTTCTCCACGCGCTCGGCGAAGGCGACGCTCTCGGCCAGAAAACCGTAGCCGGGGTGGATGGCGTCCGCGCCGGTGGCGCGCGCGGCGGCAATCACCGCGTCGGCGTTGAGATAGGATTCCTTCGGCGACGCCTGGCCGATGCACACCGCCTCGCCCGCCTGCTGCACATGCAGGCTGTGGCGGTCCACGTCGGAGAACACGGCCACGGTGGGGATGCCCAGCTCGCGGCACGCGCGGATGATGCGCACGGCAATCTCGCCGCGGTTGGCGATGAGCACCTTCTTGATCGCCCGTTCGGGTGGTGGGGATTTTGTGCGACGGCCGGCCACTGTGTATCAGCCCTCGGTATCCCAGTCCGGCTTGCGCTTTTCAAAGAAGGCCGCAAAGCCCTCGCGGCCCTCGTCGGAGCCGCGCAACGACGCGATGGTGCGCGCGGTGTATTCCTGCACGTCCTCGATGGACGACCACGCCACGCGGTTGATGAGCTTCTTGGTGGCGGCAATACCTTTGGGGCCCGCGTGCAGGAAGCGCTTCACCCACACGTCGACCTCGGCGTCGAGCAGCTCGCGCTCCACCACCTCGTTCACCAGGCCGATCTCCCGCGCGCGGTTGGCGTCGAAGGTGCGGCCCGTCAAAAAGTAGTCGTGCGCATAGCGCTCGCCGATCTTGCGCAGCACGTAGGGCGAGATGGCCGACGGCGCGATGCCCAACAGGATCTCGCGCAACGCGAACTTGGCGTCCGGCACCGACACCGCCACGTCGCACGCGCTCACCAGGCCCACGCCGCCGCCGATGCACGCGCCGTTGATGCGCGCGATGGTGGGCTTGGGCAGCCGGTACAGCGATTCCAGCATGCGCGCAAAGATGAGCGCGTCTTCCACGTTCTCCTCGAAACCGTATCCGGCCACCTTCTTCATCCAGTTCAGGTCCGCGCCGGCCGAAAACACGTTGCCGTCGCCGGTGAGCACCATGACGCGGATGGAGTCGTCATGCGCGATGGCCTCCAGCGCGCCGGACATCTCTTTGATGAGAACGTCGTCGAAGGCGTTCTTCACCTCGGGGCGGCTGAGCACCACGTGGGCCACCGGGCCGTCGCGCTTGATCTGAAAGGTCGTGTAGTGGGTCATTGCGTGCTCCTACATGCGGAAGACGCCGAAGCGATGCTCCGGAATGGGTGCGTTGAGCGAGAGGCTCAACCCCAGTGCGATGGCGGCGCGCGTGTCGACGGGGTCCAGGATGCCGTCGTCCCACAGGCGCGCGGTGGAATAGTATGCGTTTCCCTCGCGTTCGTACTTGTCGAGGATGTCTTTCTTGAAGGCGGCTTCTTCGGCGGCACCCGTGCCGATGTCCTTCACCGTCCACAGCACCTCCGCGGCCTGCTGCCCGCCCATCACCGAAATCTTGGACGACGGCCACATCCACAACAGCCGCGGCGCGTAGCCACGCCCGCACATGGCGTAGTTGCCGGCGCCGTACGAGCCGCCGATGATGACGGTGAATTTGGGCACCTGGGCCGCCGCCACCGCGTGCACCATCTTGGCGCCGTCGCGGGCAATGCCGCCGTGCTCGAACTCCTTGCCCACCATGAAGCCGGTGATGTTCTGCAGGAACAGGAGCGGCACCTTGCGCGTGGCGCACATCTGCACGAAGTGCGCGCCCTTGCGCGCGCTCTCCGCAAACAGAATGCCGTTGTTGGCCACGATGCCCACCGGGTAGCCCATGATGCGCGCGAAGCCGGTGATCAGCGTGGTGCCGTAGCGCGCCTTGAACTCGTGGAAGCGGCTGCCGTCCACCAGGCGCGCGATCACCTCGCGCGAGTCGAACTGCCTGGAGAGGTCCTTGGGGATGATGCCGTAGAGTTCCGCCGGGTCGTAGTGCGGCTCCTCGGGTTCGTGCATCTCGAGTGCCGTCTTCTCACCGCGCCCCAGTCCCTCCACGATGTTGCGCAGAATCTGGATGGCGTGCTCGTCGTTGTCGGCAAAGTGGTCCGACACGCCCGAGATGCGCGTGTGCACATCCGCACCGCCCAGTTCCTCCGCGGTCACGTCGGCACCCGTGGCCGCCTTCACCAGCGGCGGTCCGCCGATGAAGATGGTGCCCTGCTCGCGCACGATCACGTTCTCGTCGCTCATGGCCGGCACGTATGCGCCACCGGCGGTGCACGAGCCCATCACCGCGCAGATCTGCGGAATGCCCGCGGCACTCATGACGGCCTGGTTGTAGAAGATGCGGCCAAAGTGGTCCTTGTCCGGGAACACGCCGTCCTGCAACGGCAGGAACACGCCGCCCGAGTCCACCAGGTAGATGCACGGCAGACGGTTCTCGATGGCGATCTGCTGCGCGCGCACGTGCTTCAAGACCGTCATGGGAAAGTAGGTGCCGCCCTTGACGGTGGCATCGTTGGCCACCACCACCACCTCGCGGCCGTGCACCACGCCCGCACCCGTGATCACGCCCGCGCTGGGCGCCTGGTCGTCGTACATGCCGTTGGCGGCGAGTGCGGAGAACTCCAGGAAAGGCGTGTCGTGGTCGAGCAGCATGGCGATGCGCTCGCGCGCGGTGAGCTTGCCGCGCGCCTTGTGCTTCTCCACCGATCGCGGGGAGCCGCCGCGCTTGACCGCATCGAGCTTCTCGCGAAAACGCGCCGCCGCTTCCTTCTGGAACGCGGCGTTCTCCTTGAAGGCGGCGGATGCCGTCTGGACTCTGGATTCGATTCGGTACAAGGACAAGCCCCTGTTGCAATTGAGGTTGGTGCCGGGCTCCGGCGGAATGGCAAGAATAGACGAAAACGGTTCCGATTATAAGCGCAAAGTGGGGGTGCCGGGGGTACACTGTCCCCATGCGCATTCTCATTGTTGGAGCGAACGGCGGCACCGGCCGCGAACTGGTCAAGCAGGCGCTGGAACGCGGCCACCACGTGACCGCGCTGGCGCGTAGTCCGGCAAAGGTCAAGCTCACCCACGATCACCTGACGGTTGCAAAGGGCGACGTGATGGACCCCGCGTCGCTCGCCGCCGCGGTGCGCGGCCAGGACGCCGTGGTGTGCGCGCTGGGCCACAAGCGCTGGCTGGGACCGTCGAAGATCCTCTCGCAGGGAACGCGCAACCTGGTGGACGCCATGAACGCGGCGGGTGTCAAGCGGCTGGTGGTGGAGACCGCACTCGGGGTGGGCGACAGCACGGGGCGTCTGGGAGTCTACTACACGCTCTTTACGATTCCGTTCATCCTGCCCTTCTACTGGTACGACAAGGGGCGCCAGGAACGCGTGGTGCGAGAGAGCGGCCTCGACTGGGTGATCGTGCGCCCGGGACAACTGACCAACGGAAGGAAGCGCGGCGTGTACCAGCACGGCCCGCGCGTGGGCAACTACCTGTGGAGTGTCAGCATCTCCCGCGCCGACACCGCCGACTTCATGCTGAACCAGCTAAGCGAGACGCCATATCTGCGCACGGCAGTGGGCGCGTGCTACTAGCGCACACCCCCTACTTCGGAACCGGGAGTCCCAACTCCTGCAGGTATTTCTCGTCGCCTTCGGCGTGGAGCTTCCAGTACTCCAATCGCGCCGAACCCGTCAGTTCGCCCGACACGTCGGGCGGCAACGACCACTTGATGATCTTGTGCGGGTAGGCGCTCTCGATGTAGAACGTGCCCGCGCGGCCGTCGGCAACCTTCACGTCGTAGCGCATCACCTCGAATGAACCCGCGGGAACCTTGACGGTCTCGCTGGCCGCGGCGCGGGCGATGGTGGCCTGGGTCCACGCCAGCGGCTGGTGCGAGAGGCGCGCGTAGAACACGCCCGGCAGATACGGCACCGCGCGCGTCTCACCCGCCGCCATGAAGTCGTTGCGCAGCCCGCGCAGCGCGATGAACAGCTCGTCCTCGGTGATGCCACCGGCCGGGCGGCCCAGCGACAGCGGCCCCGATTCCCCCTCAAAGTAGCTCGCGTAGGTGCCGCGGATGTCCTTCTTGTTGAAGATCATCTCGGAGTACACCTGTCCGCACCACTCCTGGCTCGAAAACGAGATCTTCACCGGCTCCATGGTTTGTGCGCGCACGAACACCGACACCATGGTGTTGTAGTCGTAGATGCCGGTCTGGAAGTCGCGCACCAGGTTGAGCTTGAGCGCGGTGAAGGTTTCTGCCGGGTTGGCGCTGGCGTCGTTCACCTTGACGCGCTTCGATTCGCTGAAGGGCTCGGTGACGAAGATCATCACCGCGGTGGCGTCGGCGCGGTTCTCGCCGTAGCGCGAGATCACGAGCTTGTAGCCGTCCAGTTCCGCCTTGCCGTCGTACCAGTGGTGATCGAACTGCGCCCAGCTCTGCGCGGACGCGGGTGTTGTTGCCGTGAGCAGGAGTGCCGCGGCGACCAGTGTTTTCGTGGTCATGTCTTCCTCTTTGGTTTGGTGGTCTTGTTGCGCGGCTTCCCGGGCTTCTTCGTCCCCTTGCGCTTTTGTACTGCAACCGCTTCCTCCGCCCATTTCTGCAGCGCGATGTCGTCCTCCAGCACGTCCACGGGAACCGGGTAGTAGGTGCGCAGGAACTTGCCGGGCGCGTATTCGAACGGCTTCATGCCGAGCGCCTCGTAGCGCGGGCGCGTCTGTTCGTCGGTGATGAAGTAGAGGATGCCGTCGTCGATGATGGCAAAGAAGTTCTCGCCGTGGTACAGGCCGATGGCGCCAAACATCCGCCGCGAGGTGAGGCCGCGCAGCCCGGAGAGCTGGTCGGTCACGAACTCGAGGAAATCGTTGTCCTTCGCCGCCATGCGGTGAATCTAGCGCGCGGGGCGCGTTTCGGCAACAGGCTGCGCAAGGCGGGTCCGGCGTGCTATGCTGCCCACCAGCCAATTCCCAACGCCCCAGGAGGCAACCGATGAAGAGAAACAACCCGGCGCGCCCGCGCGCCGTTGCAGCTCTGGCTCTCTTGCTGACCGCACTCGTCGCCTTCGCGCTGTCGTGCGGCAGCACCCATCCGCTGCCGCCCATTGCGGCCGGCGAGGGTATGCAGCACATCCCCGGCAAGATCGTGTGGCATGCGCTGCTCACCGACGACGTCGCCGGCGCCGAGAAGTTCTATGGCAAGTTGTGCGGCTGGACGTTCCAGGCCATGGACGAAAACTCGCCGTACACCACCATCCGCCTTGGCACGCGTGACGTTGGAACCATCGTGGAGGTGAAGGACACCAAGGGCATGCGCATCACGCAGTGGCTGAGCTTCATGTCCGTTGACGATGTGGATCGCGCCGCGCAGATGTGCAGGGAAACCGGTTCCGTGCTGCGCGGTCCGCTGGACCTGCCCGGCTTTGGACGCGTTGCGCTGGTGCGGGACGCCGTGGGCGCGCCGCTGGTGCTGGTCCGCTCCGAGAGCGGCGACCCCGCGGACGGTGTCGAGCCGGTGGTCGGGACCTGGCTCTGGAACGACTACGTGACCACCGACACCGAGGCGGGGGTTCGTTTCTACAACGAGCTGGCTGGCTACGAAGCCGGCGCGGCCGACGCCGACAGCCCGGGTGGCTACTGGCTGCTGAGCGCCTCGGGACGCGCGCGCGCGGGGATGTTCGCGGCACCCGATAGCGTGGGACCGCACTGGCTCCCCTACCTGCGCGTCGCCGACACGCAGAGCGCCACGAAACTCTCGGAAGAACTGGGCGCCACCGTGCTGATGGCCCCCAACGCCGACATTCGCAATGGAAGCAGCGCGATCATTCAAGATCCGAACGGCGCCGTGCTGGTTCTGCAACAGTATCCGTTCTGAAGGGAGAACATCCGATGCGTATACAACATCTCTTTCTGATTGTTCTCCTGCTTGGATTCCTGGGGCTGTCTGGCTGCACGGGCGACGTTTCGGTGGGAGTCGCCGTCGGCAGTCCGTACGGATACGGCCCCTACGGGCCCGGATACAGACCTTACGGGCCAGGGTACGGCCCCGGACATTACGGTCCCTACGGCACCGTCCGCGTGGGAACCGGCCCCATCATCTGGTAACGAGGGTTTCGAGCCGCAAATAGGGAGGATTATCCGTGCCGCACACCTTCACACGAATCGTTCTGGCGATCTCCGCGCTGGTTCTGTTTGCCGGCTGTGGAAACAAGCAGGAGCAGCAGTCGCAGCAGGATCAGGGCGAAACCGACGCGCTGGTCGCGGAAGCCGTCGAGTTCAAGGGACCGCCCATCATTCAGGACATGATTGCCGCGCACGGCGGCATGGACGCCTGGAAGAACGCCCCCACCTTTTCCTTTACCGACCAGTGGGGCGACAACCCGCCCACCACATTCGTGGTGGAACAGGGGCGGCGCCGCGCCTACTTTGACATCGCCGGCACCGATGTCGCGGTGGCCTGGGACGGCGAGAAGGCGTGGAGCATGAACTGGCCCACGCAGACGCCGGTGCGCTTTCTGGCGCTGCTCAACTACTACTTCATCAACATTCCGTGGCTCACCCAGGACCCCGGCGTGGTGCTGGGCGAACCCGGCGCCGGAACACTCCCCAACGACCCCACGCAGTACGTGACCGTCATGATGACGTTCCAGCCCGGAACCGGCGACACGCCGGACGACTACTACCGGCTCTACATCGATCCGCAGTCAAAGATGCTGCACGCGGTGGACTACATCGTGACGTACCGGGCGCTGCTCGACGAGGGCGAGAAATCCACCCCCGAGCACTGCCTGATCTATGACGAGATGACCACGGTGGATGGCTTGAAGGTGCCGGCGCACTTCACCATCTATGAAGCGGGCAATGTGTATGCGGCGTGCACGCTGTCCAATTATTCGCTCTCGACACCGTTCGACGAGGCGCGCATGACCATGCCCGAGGGCGCCGTCATCGACACCTCGACGCCCTGACGGTCCGGGCGGGCAAAATGCCGCTGGCGCCGGGGTGGTGAATCGTATATACTATTAATTGACAACCGGTTACATGAAAACCTCCCACGGGTTGATTCCCGGGGAGGTTTTCGCTACTCTGTAAATAGCACTAAATCAGTGCGATTACCGAATATCGACACCGGCGCCGCCGCGCCGGGGAGGAATCATGGCAGGAAAAGCACAGCCCATCGGCGAGCCCGTCGATCCCATCCAGGAGCGAATCGACAAAGACTACGAGTGGGGCTTCGTCACCGACATCGAAGAGGACAAGATCCCCAAGGGCCTCGACGAGGACGTGGTGCGGGTGATTTCCGCGCGCAAGGGTGAGCCCGAGTGGCTGCTCGACTGGCGCCTGCGCGCGTTTCGCGCGTGGCAGAAGATGGAAGAGCCCAGGTGGCCCAACGTCCATTACCCGAAGATCGACTTCCAGGACATTCACTACTACTCCGCACCCAAGCCCAGGGGCGACGGCCCCAAGAGCATGGACGAGGTGGACCCCGAAATCAGACGCACCTTCGACAAGCTGGGTATTCCCCTGGTGGAACAGATGCGCCTGTCCGGTGTCGCCGTGGACGCGGTGTTCGACTCCGTCTCCGTGGCCACCACCTTCAAGGACAAGCTCGCCTCGCTGGGCATCGTCTTCTGCTCGTTCTCCGAGGCGGTCAAGAACCACCCCGAGCTGGTGAAGAAGGCGCTCGGCACCGTGGTTCCCTACAACGACAACTTCTACGCGGCGCTGAACTCGGCGGTGTTCAGCGACGGCTCGTTTGTGTACGTGCCCGAAGGCGTGCGCTGCCCCATGGAGCTCTCCACCTACTTCCGCATCAACGCGCGCGAAACCGGACAGTTTGAGCGCACCCTGATCGTGGCCGAGAAGGGCGCCTACGTGAGCTACCTGGAAGGCTGCACCGCACCCATCCGCGACGAGAACCAGTTGCACGCGGCGGTGGTGGAGATCGTGGCCGAGGAGAATGCCTCGGTGAAGTACTCCACCGTGCAGAACTGGTACCCGGGCGACAAGAACGGCAAGGGCGGTATCTACAACTTTGTCACCAAGCGCGGCGAGTGCCGCGGCGCGCGCTCGAAGATTTCGTGGACGCAGGTGGAAACGGGTTCGGCCATCACCTGGAAGTACCCGAGCTGCGTGCTCACCGGCGACGACTCGGTGGGCGAGTTCTACTCGGTCGCACTCACCAACAACTACCAGCAGGCCGATACCGGCACCAAGATGATCCACCGCGGCAAGAACACCAAGAGCACCATCGTGTCCAAGGGCATCTCCGCCGGGCGCGGGCAGAACAGCTACCGCGGTCTGGTGAAGATCGAGAAGAACGCCAGCAACGCGCGCAACTTCACCCAGTGCGACTCCATGCTGATCGGCGACAAGTGCGGCGCGCACACCTTCCCGTATATCGAGGTGGGCAACACGTCCTCGCACGCCGAACACGAGGCCACCACCTCCAAGATCGGCGAGGACCAGCTCTTCTACTGCCGCGCGCGGGGCATTTCCAACGAGGACGCGGTGAACATGATCGTCAACGGCTTCTGCCGCGAGGTGTTCGCGGAGCTGCCAATGGAATTCGCGGTGGAGGCACAGCGCCTCCTCGCGGTGAGCCTGGAAGGGTCGGTAGGTTAACCATGCTGGAAATCAAGAATCTGCACGCACGGATCGAAGACAAGGAAATCCTCAAGGGCGTGAACCTCACCGTCAAGGCCGGTGAAGTGCACGCCATCATGGGCCCCAACGGCTCCGGCAAGAGCACGCTGGCGCAGGTGCTGGCGGGCCGCGACACCTATGAGGTCACCGAGGGCGAGATCATCATCAACGGCGAGAACGTGATGGAGCTCGCCCCCGAGGAGCGCGCCGCGAAAGGGTTGTTCCTCGCCTTCCAGTACCCCGTGGAGATCCCCGGCGTGCGCAACAACTACTTCCTCAAGACCGCGCTCAACGCGGTGCGCAAGGCGCGCGGCGAGAAGGAACTCGACGCCATGGACTTCCTGAAGATCGTCAAGGAGCGCATGAAGGTGCTCAAGATCGACGAGAGCTTCATGAACCGCTCCGTCAACGAGGGCTTCTCCGGTGGCGAGAAGAAGCGCAACGAGATCCTGCAGATGGCGATTCTCGACCCGAAGATCTGCGTGATGGACGAGACCGACTCCGGCCTCGACATCGACGCGCTGCGCGTGGTGGCCAACGGTGTGAACGCGCTGCGCGGGCCCGAGCGCGCCATGGTGGTCATCACCCACTACCAGCGCCTGCTCAACTACATCGTGCCGGACATCGTGCACGTCTTCATGGACGGCAAGATCATCAAGACCGGCGACAAGAGCCTCGCGCTCGAGCTCGAAAACGAGGGCTATGCCGAGGTGACGGGCTGATGCCGGGCGTCGCCACCTACGAGAAGCTGTTTTCCGAGCTGGAACCGGGCCTGCGCAAGGCCGGTCCCGACTGGATGAACGACCTGCGCCGCTCCGGCTTCGACCGCTTCCGCAGCGCGGGGTTCCCGTCGCTGCGCGACGAGGAATGGCGCTTCACGCGCACACGACCGATCGCCGAGGTGGACTTTGCGCCGGCGGGCGCGGGCCGCACGCCCGCCGACGCTTCCATCCTCGCGCGAACTTTTGACGATTCGGACTGCCTGCGCGTGGTGCTGGTGAACGGCCGCGTGACCGGCGGTATCCCGGCCAGACTCCCCAGGGGCGTACGCATCTCGAGCCTGGCCGATGCGGCGCGCGAGCACCCCGAAAGCGTGCGCACGCTGCTCAACAGCGGGGTCAAGATCGACGACCAGCGCTTTGCCGCGCTCAACACCGCCTTCCTGGCCGACGGGCTCTACGTGGAACTGGCCGACGGCGTGGTGCTGGACCGGCCCATCCACGTGGTCCACGTGGCCGAGGCCGGCAACGCGCCCGTCATGCTGCACCCGCGCCTGCTGGTGCGCGTGGGCAGGAACGCCGGCGGCGAGATGATCGAGAGCTACGTGGGCGAGGGCCAGTACTTCACCAACGTGGTCACCGAGATCGTGTGCGGCGAGAACGCATCCTTCCACCACCTGAAGGTGCAGAAGGAGAGCCCGCGCGCGTTCCACGTGGCCCTGCAGCACGCCACCCTGGCGGCCAGCGCGCGCTACGCCACCCTGGCCGTCCAGATGGGCGGCGCGCTGGTGCGCAACGACTCGCACTGCATCCTCGACGGCGAGGGTATCGACGCCCGCCTCGACGGACTCTACCTGGCGGGCGGGCGCCAGCACGTGGACAACCACACCTTCATTCGCCACGCCAAACCGCACTGCCACAGCTTTGAGCTCTACAAGGGAATACTGGACGGGCACGCGCGCGGGGTGTTCAATGGCCGCATCTACGTGGACCCGGACGCCCAGAAGACCGACGCCAAGCAGGAGAACAACTGCATGTTGCTTTCCGATGACGCGCGCATCAACTCCAACCCGCAGCTCGAGATCTTCGCGGACGACGTCAAGTGCACCCACGGCGCCGCCATCGGCAAGACCGATGAGGACGCCATGTTCTACCTGCGCTCGCGCGGCATCCCCGCCAACGAAGCCCGGGACATCATGGTGTACGCGTTCGCGAGCGAGCTGTTTGAGCGCATCGACGTGGAGCCGCTCAAGGTGCGGCTGGAAACGGAGCTCTTCGAGTGGCTGAACCGCTCGCGGGAGGCACGCTCCGCGTGATGCCGGTGGAGGTGGGAAACTTGAAAACGCAACATGACGCCTTAACAGTCATCGACGCCGCGCGCGTGCGCGAGGACTTCCCCATCCTGCACCGCGAGATCAAGGGCAAGCCGCTGGTCTACCTGGACAACGCCGCCACCGCGCAGAAGCCGCGCCAGGTCATCGATGCCATTTCCGGCTACTACGAAAAGCACAACGCCAACGTGCACCGCGGCGTGCACGCGCTGAGCGTGGAGGCCACCGAACTCTACGAAGGCGCGCGCGAGAAAGCGCGCGCGTTCATCAACGCCGCCGAGACCAGCGAGATCGTCTTTGTGCGCGGCACCACCGAGGCCATCAACCTGGTGGCGTCGTCGTTTGGCGGCTCCAATGTGAAGAACGGCGACGAGGTGCTCATCACCGCCATGGAGCACCACTCCAACATCGTCCCCTGGCAGATGCTGTGCCAGCGCACCGGCGCCACCCTCAGGGTGCTGCCCATGAACCGCGACGGGGACCTGCTGATGGAGGAACTCCCGCGCATGTTGAACGAGCGCACGCGCATCGTGGCCGTCACCCACGTGTCCAACTCGCTCGGCACCGTCAACCCGGTGGCCGAGATCATCGCCATGGCGCATGAGCGCGGCATTCCCGTGCTGGTGGACGGCGCACAGGCGGTGCCGCACTTCCAAGTGGACGTGCGCGCCCTGGACGCCGACTTCTACGTATTCTCCGGCCACAAGATGGTCGGCCCCACCGGCGCCGGCGTGCTCTACGCCCGCAAGTCGATCCTGGAGGGCATGCCCCCCTGGCAGGGCGGCGGCGACATGATCGCGTCGGTCACCTTCGAGAAGACAACCTACAACGTGCTGCCCCACCGCTTCGAGGCGGGCACCCCGGACATCGCCGCCGTCGCCGGACTGGGAGCGGCCATCGACTACCTGTGCGCGACCGGAATGGATGCCATCGCGCGCTACGAGGACGGTCTGGTGCGCCAGGCGGTGGATGCGCTGTCGTCCGCGCTCGGCGTCACCCTCATCGGCACCCCCGGACAGCGCGCCGGGGTGGTTTCCTTCACGCTGGACAAAATCCACCCGCACGACGTGGGCATGATCCTGGACAGCGAGGGCGTCGCCATCCGCGCCGGTCACCACTGCACGCAGCCGGTGATGGACTTCTACGGCGTTCCCGCCACCAACCGGGCGTCGTTTGCGTTCTACAACACGCGCGCGGACATCGACCGGCTCATCGCCGGGCTGGACAAGGTGCGGGCGCTGTTTGCATGATGAAACGGATTGAACCATGAGCGACATGCGCGAGCTCTACCAGGAGGTCATCCTGGACCATCACAAGCACCCGCGGAACTTCGGCCGCCTGGACGGCGCCAACCGTCACGCGGAGGGCTTCAACCCGCTGTGCGGCGACCGCGTGACCGTGTACGTGCTGGTGGAGAACGACGTGGTGCGCGAAATCGCGTTCGACGGCAGCGGCTGCGCCATCTGTGTCGCATCTGCATCCGTCATGACCGACGAACTCAAGGGGCGCACGCTGGCCGAGATCGAGAAGCTCTACGGCACCTTCCACGACGTGGTCATGTCGTCCACGGACACCGCCGTCGACATGGACGCGCTGGGCAAACTGGCCGTCTTTGCGGGGGTGCGCGAGTTTCCGGTGCGCGTCAAGTGCGCCACCCTGCCGTGGCACACCCTGCGCGCGGCCCTCAAGAACCCGGACGGCGCGCCCGTTACCACGGAGTAGGCAGGATGAGCCAGGAACTGCGCGAAAAAATCGTGGCCGCCCTGAAGACGTGCTATGACCCCGAGATCCCCATCGACATATGGGAGCTGGGGCTGATCTACGACATCGCCATTGCGGAGTCCAACGACGTCACCCTCACCATGACGCTCACGACGCCGCACTGCCCCGCCGCGGAGATACTCCCCGCGGACGTGGAGCAGAAGGTATCCGCGGTCGAGGGAGTCGCCTCGGTCAAGGTAGACATCACATGGGAACCAGCGTGGACGCCGCAAATGATGTCGGAAGCGGCACGCCTGGAACTGAATCTCTAAGCAGGAGGAAGAAGAGCAATGCTGTATCCGCCAGAAATCACCGAACCCTGTCGCCAGGACCTCACCCAGGCGGGCATCGTGGAACTCAGAACACCCCAGGACGTGGACCTGGTACTCAAGGACCAGAAGGGCACCGCGCTGGTCGTGGTGAACAGCGTGTGTGGCTGCGCCGCGGGCATGGCGCGCCCCGGTGTGAAGCTGGCGCTGCAGCACGACAAGCGCCCCGACAAGCTCACCAGCGTCTTTGCGGGCGTCGACTCCGCCGCCACCGAGCAGGCGCGCAAGTACATCATCGGCTACGCGCCTTCATCGCCGTCGATCGCGCTGTTCAAGGACGGCAACCCGGTGTTCGTCATGGAACGCTGGCAGATCGAGGGCCGCAGCCCGCAGGAGATCGCGTTCCAGCTGGTCGAAGCGTTCGACGAGTTCTGTTAGACTCAACCGAGGTAGTAGAATGACCCAGAAGTTCTTCCCAGACTTTCCCGACAACGCCAAGCTGTGGGCGTATCCCCTGTCGCGTCCGCTCGCGGCCGGCGAGAAGGCGCGCGTGACCGAGCGCCTCGACCTGTTCCTGCGCGGGTGGAACTCGCACGACGTGCCGGTGCGCGGGGCCTATCATATTTTTGAGGACCGCTTCATCCTGGTGACCGGCTTCGTGGAAGATGGCGTGTCCGGCTGCTCGATCGACTCGCTGATGCGCGTGATGAAGACGATGCGCGAAGAGGACGGTATCGACGGCTTCGACCGCTCGCAGGTGTTCTTTCGCGACGCGGACGGCGTGCTGCGCGGGGTGACCCGCGAGGAGTTCAAGGCACTGGTGTCGGCCGACCAGGTGGACAACGACACGGTTGTGTTCGACAGCACCATCTCGACACTCGCCGATCTGCGTGGCGGTCGCTTCGAAACCACCTTCGGCAAGGCCTGGCACGCGCGTGCCTTCGCGCGGGAAATGGAAAACCGGGCCAGCCTGAAACGAACCCGCTAGACCCGGCCCGCTACGCGCCCAGCTCGTTGATCCGCCACACCATCTCGATCAGGCGGGACTGGTTGTGGCGGTTGAACGCAAACACGATGCGCGGCATGTCCAGCAACTCCGGCTCGTTGGTCTCCTCCGCCAGCGCACGCGTCTTCTCGATGGTTCCCTTCGTCACCAGGTCCGCAAACTCCGTGGCCAGTGTGCGCACCGCACCGTCGGTGAGTTCCTTCTGCAGGCGCACCACCAGCCTGTCGCGCACCTGCCGGGTGGAGTGGTACACCGAGTAGAAGCGCCGGATGTAGTCCACGCCGTCCTGGGCGGAGTGTATGATCTTGTAGAGGATCAGATCCCTGGGCGAGATCAGCTTGCGCTCCAGCAGCTCCTCGCGGATGAAGCGGTCGAAACTCTCCCAGTACGTTTCCCCCGGCAGTTCCATGAGCAGAAACGGCATGGGCGGCGCCTTGCCGGTCTGGATGAGGGTGAGCGTCTCGAAGCCCTCGTCGTGCGTTCCGAACCCTCCCGGAAACAGCGCCACCGCGCTCGCCTCCATCAGGAAGAAGATCTTGCGCGTGAAGAAGTACTTGAAGGTGATCAGCTTGGGGTCGTCGCCGATGATGGTGTTGGCGGCCTGCTCGAACGGAAGCAGGATGTTCACGCCGAACGACGCGTCCGCCCCCGCCCCCTGGTTGCCCGCCTTCATGATGCCATCGGCGGCGCCGGTGATCACCATGAAGCCGCTCTTTGCCAGCAGCGACGCAAACTCCACCGCCATCTGGTAGTACGGATCGCTCTCGGGCGTGCGCGCGGATCCGAAGATCGACACCTTGCGCCGGTCGCGGTAGGGCTTGAACACGCGCGCCGCGTAGCGGAACTCCGCCATGGCGCGGCTCAATACCTTGAGGTCCAGCACCTCCAGCTCGTCGCGGCGGCACTTGAGCGCGTGCACGATGAGTTCGCGCACCAGCCGCGTGGAGAGGTCGGGGTCGGGGTCCGTGTAGAGGGCGCGGATCTCGTCGAGAACGCGCTCGGGGGTGTCGAATTCTTTCTTTGCCATATCAACCGATCAGTTCGAGGAGTCGTGACAGGTTCGGCTCACGAATCACGTGGTTCGCGAGGCGCGCCAGGTCCCTGGAACGCGGGTTGAACGCTACCACGCAACCCGCCACGCCCACCATGGGAACATCGTTGGCGCCGTCGCCCACGAAGGCGGCACGATCCAGCGCCACTTCGTGCCGGGCGGACAGCTCGCGCAACGCCACCGGCTTGCCCTCCAAGTCGAAGGGTGTGGCCTGCCAGCCGGTGAGCACGCCGTGTTCGTCAAAATCCAACCGGTTGGAATACACGTCGTCGAACGGGTGCTCCGGGAACAACGTGTCGATGACGATGTCCAGCGTTCCGGAGATGATGGCCAGGCGCACTCCGCGGCGCTTGAGCTCCCACAGGGTCTCGTGGGCGCCGTCGAAACGCTCGAACTCCCGCACCGAATCCACGATTTCGGCGCGCGTGGCGCCCGCGTCGATCCACCCCTGCACGTCCAGTTCCACCCACTGCGGGTAGGTGATCTTGCGTTCGCGGTACCAGCGGTGCCGTTCCTCGTTGACGGTGTCGTCGCCGGTGAAGCGGCGATTGAGGACTTCCCAGATAACTTTGCCGGTTGGATGTCGAACGAGGGTCCCGTCTACGTCGAAGCAGACCAGGTCATAGGGTCGGCGGGTCATAGTCCTATTGTAATGGATTGGCGCACGGCCGTACAATGGGCTCCGTCGCGGGGGTGAATGTCGCCGTGGCCGCACACATGGCACTTGAACACGAAAAGCAGGCCATCGATCCCAAAAACTGGGTCGATGAACACGGCGACGCGCTGTTTCGCTTTGCGATTCTGCGCGTGCGCAACGAGGAACTGGCCGCGGACCTCGTGCAGGACACATTTCTGTCCGCCCTGAAGGCCAGGGACGGTTTTCGGGGCGGGTCCACCCTGAGAACCTGGCTGACCGGAATCCTCAAGCACAAGATCATCGACCACTACCGGAAGAACAAGGTGGAGATTGTCGAGACCGACCTGGCCGGGGACACCCCGATGGCCATCCTGCAGCACGCGCCGGCCCTGTCCCCCCGCTGGGACGAGGCGCCCTCGAGCCTGGTGGAGAGCCGCGAGTTCTGGACGGTGCTGTCCGGCTGCCTCTCCAAGCTCCCCGAGGCCCAACGGCGCGCCTTCACCCTGCGCGAATTCGACGGCCTCGACAGCGACGAAATTCGTAAGGTGCTGGAGGTGACCCCGACGAACCTGTGGGTTATATTGCACCGGGCCCGCGCGGGCCTGCGCCGGTGTCTGGAAACCAACTGGTTTGGCAACGAGGGATGATGCAACCGTGAAGAGCAGCTGTACCGAAACCGCCCGGCTCCTGTCCGAGTCCCGCGACCGCCGCCTGTCGCTACGCGAGCGGATCCACCTGCGTTTTCACGTGACGATGTGCCGGATGTGCCACGTCTACGCGCGCCAGCTCTCCGCGCTGTCCCGCATCTGCAACGCGGCGTCGGAGCACGCGCCCGACTGCTGTCCGGGCAAGCTGCCCGAGGACCGCAAGGCCCGCATTCGCGAGGCCATGAAAGACTGAGCGGTCAGTTCCCCGCGCCCGAGCCGTCCACCCACTCCCGGTACCACAGCTCCAGGATCATCAGCCGCCAGATCATGGCGGAATTGTCGCGCTTGCCCGCGCGGTGCTCGTCCATGATGCGGTTGAGGTACTCCTGCCGGAAGGTTCCGCGCGCGAGCGCGCGCTCTCCCCGCACCAGATCGTCGCTGCGGGCAGCCCATTCCTTGCGGAGCCAGAACGCCACCGGCACCGCGAAACCCATCTTGGGCCGGTGCACCAGTTCGGCCGGCATGAGGCGCTCCGCCACCTTCTTGAGAATGTACTTGGTGGTCATGCCCTTCATGCGCAGCCCGACGGGAATGGTGGCCGCGAACTCCGCGAGGACGTGATCAAGCAGCGGCGCACGCGCTTCCAGCGATACCATCATGCTGGCGCGGTCCACCTTGGTCAGGATGTCGCCGGGCAGATAGGTGTGCGTATCCAGGTACTGCCGCCGCGAGAGCGGGTCGGCGTCGCGTACCGACGCGAGAAACGGCGCCGCCACGCGCGCCGGGTCCTCGATGCCGCGCAGGAAGTCCGCCTCGAACACCTCGTGCAGCGTGCGCGAGATTCCGCCCGACATGTGGCGTACGTACTGGTCGTCCGCGCCGCCCATCAGGTTGCGCAGACGGTCGATGCCGCGCGCCCCGGCCGGCATGGCGCCGGTGACGGGGCCGAGAATAGCGTCGCGCAGAACGGCGGGAACGCGGTTGGCGGCGCGCACCTCGGGCGCGTCCAGGTAGCGCAGGTAGCCCGCGAACAACTCGTCGCCGCCGTCACCGGACAGCGCCACCGTCACGTGGCGGCGCGCCAGCCGCGAGACGTAGTAGGTGGGAATCATGGACGAGTCCGAGAAAGGCTCGTCGAACTGCCTCACCAGGGCAAGCACGTCCCGTTCCGCATCGGGCCGCACGACTTCCTCGTGGTGCTCGGTCCCGAAGTGTTCCGCCACGCGACGGGCGTACGGCAACTCGTTGTACTGCGCCTCATCGAAGCCGATGGAAAAAGTCTTCACGCGTCCCGGCGTGTGCCGGGCCATCAGCGCCACCACCACCGACGAGTCTGTGCCACCGCTGAGGAACGCCCCCAGCGGCACGTCGCTCATCAGGCGCATGCGCACCGCGTCGTCGAGCAGGTCGAGCACACGGTCCACCACCTGCACCTCGTCCTGCTCCCCGGCGGTGGAATAGTCCACATCCCAGTACTTCTGCACGCGCACCTCGCCACCCTCGTACACCAGGTAGTGGGCGGGGGGCAGCTTGGCGATGCCCCGGTAGATTGACAGCGGGTCGGGTACGTAGCCCCAGGCGGCGTAGTCCGCGAGCGCCTGCGCATCCACGCGGCGCTCCACACCGGGAAGGGTGAGCAGCGCCTTCACTTCCGAGGCGAACGCCAGCCGGCCCGCGGGGCCCGAGGGATGCGTGTAGTAGAGCGGCTTCTTGCCCAGCCGGTCGCGCGCCAGGAACAGGCGTTGTCGCGTCGTGTCCCAGATGGCGATGCCGAACATCCCCCGCAGGTGCGTGACGCACGCGTCGCCATACTCCTCGTACGCGTGGAGGATGCTTTCGGTGTCGGTGCGCGTGGTGTAACGGTGCCCGCGCTTCTCCAGTTCGGCACGCACGTCGCGGTGGTTGTAGATTTCGCCGTTGTAGACGATCACCTTCGAGCGGTCTTCGTTGAAGATGGGCTGGTGCCCCCCGGCGACGTCGATGATCGACAGGCGCCGCATGCCCAACCCCACCCCGCCATCCAGGTGGTAGCCGGCGTCGTCGGGTCCCCGGTGGCGGATGGCGTCGCACATGGCCCGCAGCTCCCCCTCGGAGACGCGTACGCCCGCTCTGGCATTGACGATTCCGGCGATTCCGCACATTTCTATGCCGTTTCGGGAACCCGCCTGTGGCGGGCGGGGTTAGATAGCGCTAGATTCACTCCATGCCATGGTCTACCATGGCTGGGGAACGGGATCTTCGTCATGAAAACCTTCTTCAATGAAATCCTCGGCGGCATCGGCATCATGTTCGTCGCCACCCTCGTCGGCGTCACCGTAAACGCGATGCGGCCGGGCGGCATTCCGCTCATCCAGAAGGGCGCGCCGGTTGCCACCGTGCAACACGGGACCGAGCCGGACACGACCGCCACCGAGAACCTGGGGTCCGTGTCGCTGGCCGAGATGAAGCGCCTCTGGGACGAGGGCGCCGCGTACATCATCGACGCGCGCGACCCCTACGAGTACGCCGAGGGGCACATCCCCGGCGCCATCAACATCCCCTACGACCGCCTGCCCGAGTACCTCGACATGCTGAGCAGCGAGGTGCCCATGGACGGCGACGTGGTCGTGTACTGCCGCGGCCCCGAGTGCGATTTCTCCGACCAGCTCGCCACCGAGCTCAAGATACTCGGCTACCAGAACGTCCGCGTGTTCACGGGCGGCTGGGAGCAGTGGACCGCGGCCGGCTACCCGGTGGAAGGGATGGTGCCCAAGTGAAGCGCATCCTCACCGGACGGGAATTGAACCTCGTGCTGCGCCTGTTCATCGGCGGCATGTTCGTTTACGCCGCCTGGGACAAGGTCCTGCACCCGTACGGGTTCGCGGTGTCCGTGCGCGCCTACAAGATCATCCCGTTCGCACTGTCCAACTTCGCCGCGCTGGCCATGTCGTGGAGCGAGCTGATCGCCGGCCTCATGCTGATCCTCGGCGTCCTGCCCCGCAAGGCGGCTGGCGCCATCTTCATCCTGCTCGCGGTGTTCGTCGTGGCCATCGCCACCACGGTGGTGCGCGGGATGGTCATCGACTGCGGCTGCTTCGGGTCCGAGGGCGGCGCCTCCACGTCGTGGCTGCTCATCCTGCGCAACATCGGGCTGTTGATCGGCACCGCGCTGGTCATGCTGTACAACGACGGCTTCCTCTCCCTGTTCCCGGGCGGCGCCAACCGCCGGCCGGAACCCGAACGCTACTAGCCCGCCTGCTCACGCCCCGCGCGTGGGGCTCCTCCCCAGCAGCGATCGGACGTCGTCGATGGTGACGATCCGGGTCGCGGCGCACACTCCGGCGTACAGCACCGTATACCCCGCGCACGCCAGCAGCAGCTCGTGAAACTGCGTCACCGCCACATACCGATACGCGAACCATAGCACGACACCCGGAGCCAGCGCCGCCGCAAAGCGCGCCGCGATGGCGGCCAGCGGAAGCACATGAAAGATGGAGGTCTGCATGAGCCGCGCCGAATACCAGTGGTGCACCAGGGTGAGCAGGCTCATCGTCGCCACCGCGGCCAGGGGCGGCCCCAGGCGTCCGATACTCTGGAACAGAAGGATGCCGAGCGCCAGGTTTACCGCGAGGCCGATGGCCGAGGTCACCAGGATGAAACGCGTGCGCTTGTACACCTGCAACACCGTCGACTCGAAGCCGGAGCGCAGGAACAGCAGCAGGTAGATCATGAACACCGGGGTGGCGGCCGCGTACTCGTTTGTGAAGAGGATGGTCACAAATGGCCGCGCGGTGATCTCCAGGAAGACGAACACGGGCAGGATCAGCACCAGGGTCTTCAGCAGCGACCGCTGCCACAGCCCCAGTACCCCGGCGTGGTCGCCCACCTTCTCGTAGTTGACCATGGTGGGAAAGGTGACGTTGCTGATCGAGGCCTGGATGATGTTCAACAGCGGCACCTGGAATGCCCCCACCATGTACACCGCAAACGCCTCGCGTCCCAGGAAGCGGGTGATGATGAACTTGTCCGTCTGGATCAGCAGGGTGATGGTGATGGCGGCCAGGCCCACCGGCAGCGCAAACGAGAACTGCTCGCGCATCGACGACAGGGAAATGTGCCGCAGGGTGAAGCGGAACACCGTCTGGATATACCCCATCACGAACGCGAAGCGCAGCAGCGCCAGCAATGTAACGCCCCAGATAATGATGCTCACGTCGCGCGTGTAGAACGAAACCGCCATCACCACCAGCGCCTGTACGCCCCAGATGACCGCGTGGTAGGCCGACTGGGCCACCACCTTTCGCTCGGCGATGAACAGCACTTCCATGAACTCGGTGGTCACCTTCACGAAGGTGAACAGGCACAGCGGCCACATGAACAACCGCACCATCGACCCCATCCCCTCGCCCAGTGCGGCCCCCATGACGACGTAGACGAGGATGCCCAGGAAGGCCATGGCGGACAGCGCCACCACGGTCTGGCTGACAAGGGCGGAGGCCTCCTGGCGGGACTCGGCGCGCGGAATGAAGTACAGCAGGCTGCGCGGAAAGGCGAGCACCAGCATGGGTACGAGCGTTTCCACCAGCAGCCAGAACTGGCGGTAGTACCCGTAGTCCTCCACGCTCAGCATGCGCGTGTTGACCAGCGGAACGAAGAACATCGCCACGTAGGCGATGATTCGACCGGCGGTTAGAATGCCGACCTGATGGGTGAGGGATTTCTGTGACAACGAAGGAGCCTCGAAAACGCAGAGCCGGCCGGCGATGGCCGCCGGCCGGACTCCAAGCATATCACTCCCCGCAGACCCGCCGCAATCGGAAAGGTGGCGTGGCCAAAGGAGTTATGTCACCCGTTGCCCCCTAGATCACGCCGATGCGCGTGTCCCAGGTGACGATGGTGCGGTGCATCTCGCGACCGGTCTTCGCCTTGGCGAGCACCTGCAGAAACTCGGGCGTCGAGCACAACCGTGCGATGCGCGCCAGGATGGGAAGGTGGTGCTCGGTGTTGCCCTCGCGGCCCACCAGGAAGAATACCGTCTTCACACGATCCGCGTCCGTGGGACCGTAGGGAATGGCCCGCTGCAGCAGGAACGCGCCCACCATCGGTTTGTCCAGTCCCGGCAGGAAGGCGTGCGGAATGCCCACGCCACCGCCCACGCTGGTCGGCGCCTGGCGCTCGCGCGTTTCCAGCCGCTCCAGCAGCAGTTCGGAGTCGATGTTCTTGTTCTTCTTGGCCACTGCCTTGACGAAGCGCTGGAACAGGCGTTCCTTGTTCTGCACCGCGACCGCCGCCACGCACAAGGCCGGGTCGATGTACTCATCGATGGAGTGAACGAACCCGGTCTTCTTCTTCACCGTTGCAGCCACCGGCTTCAACACACCGGCACGCCGCTTCTTGTCGGATACGATTTCACGAAGCTGATTGAAGTCCTGCCCCGCCATCCCGCTGCGCATGGCCGTAACCATGAACTCCGCCGCTTCCGGCGTCTCCGCCAGGAAGGTCATGAGGTCCGGGTGTACCTGCTTGGCCGTGCCCAGCAGATAGCCCTCCGACACGCCCAGCATCTCCGCCACCTGCACGATGCGCGCGCGGGGGATCTTGTGCTGGCGTCCGGCTTCGATCTGGCTCAGGAACGCCGGCGACACGCCCAGCTGCCGCGCCATCTCGCGCAAACTGATGCCCTTGGCCTGACGGAGGAGGCGAATGGTGGGTCCGAATGCTATTCCCTGCATGATGTGTATGCCCCTTTCTGGACGTCTGCGGGCCGCCCGCAAACAGATACGAATGTAAACTAAACGATAATGTGTGTCAAACGGAACCGGGTTCCGGCCTCACGAATCCTGCAAGGCCACGTGCGCGAACACCTTGGCGTCGTCAAGGATATGGGGGATCTTGGCGTACTCGTTGGGACGGTGCGCCTGCTCCTCCAGGGTGGACCACACCACGCACGGGAACCCCGCTTCGCGCAAATACTTGGCCACGGTGCCGCCGCCGATACCGATGGTCTTGGGCTTGCGCTTGCGCAACTCCTTCATGGCCCGCGCGATGGCGACCGCGACGGGCGCATCGGCCGGCGTCGGGGGCGCGGCAACTTCCTTCTGCACGATGGAGAACTCCATCTTTACGCGGTACTTCTTCTCCGTCTCCCGCGCCAGCCGCTTCATCTCCTTGAGCACGTCGTCCACCTTGTACACCGGCAGGATGCGGCAGTCGAAGTACAGGACGTCCTCGCCGGGGATGGTGTTGATGTTGGGGACGTTGGCCTCGCGCTTGGTGGGCTCGAAGGTCGAAATGGGCGGCGCGAACAGCGGGTCGCGCTTGCGGAACTTCGTGTACAGCGTCTGCATCCGCACCGTGAAGTAGCTGGCCGCCTTGTGCGCGTTGATGCCGGTTTCGGGCGTGGAACCATGCGTCTGTTTGCCGACGGTCCGCACCTTCACCCACAGGATGCTCTTCTCCGCCACCTCGATCTCGGTGCCCAGCGGGTTGCCCGAGTCGGGGACGATGATCAGGTCTTCCCTGTTGAACACGTCGCGGTGGTGTTTGAGCAGGTAGGAAAGCCCCCACGAGCTCGCCGTCTCCTCGTCCGCCACCAGCGCCACCGAAATGGTGCGTTCCGGCATGACGCCGGCCTCGATGAATGCCTTGAGCGTCATCACCGCGGAGGTCAACCCCGCCTGGTTGTCTTCTACCCCGCGGCCAATGATCTTGTCCCCATCCACCTTCAGCGTCCACGGGTCGCTCTTCCACAGGCCCATGTCTCCGGGCGGCACCACGTCGGTGTGCGCGATGATCATCACGCGGGGCGCGGTCGTGCGGCCCGGCAGTTCGACCAGCAGGTTGGGACGGATTCCGCTGGGCACACGCTTGTCGGGCGCATCGATCTGGCGCACGCTCATGCCGAGCTTCTCGAGATACGCGGTGAGATACTTCGCCTTGTCGATCTCGCCCACACCGCCGCTGGTGGGGTCGAGCGCGGGGCGCTTGCACATCTCGGTTTCGAGGTCGATGACGTCTTGACGATAGCCGTCGATCTTCTTGATGACGGCGGAGAGGGCGTTCTTGTCCATAGGTCGCTCCAGAGGGTCCAGGTCGACTCGACTCAATTCAGCAATGATTGATGGGTGGACGGTCGGTTCGCTTGGACACGAATCGGGGTTCGGGGAAGTCTACCCGCCGGCGCGGGCTGCACGCGACGGCAATTAAGCGGAGAATATCGCCGCGGGGGCCGGGAGTCAACCGTTTACCACAGGGAAAAGAACCCGGCGCCGTACACGATTTCCCCGCCGTTGTAGCCGGCAATCAGCGCGCCGGCCGCGGCCAGCGCGAGGACGATTCGAAACAAGAACAGTTCCCAGATCTGTCCGCTGCGGCGCACGCCGTCGGCGAGCGCCGCGGCGAGAAACGCAAGCACCGGGGTGGCAATGCCCGCAATGCGGTGCACGGCGAAGGCGGAGGCAACGTCGGGCGCGATGGTGATGGAATCCGCGCGCGCAAACCCGGACAGGGCTGCCGCGATTCCCAGCCACGCCCCCGCGTGAACCATGATGCGCGAGGCGGCCGAAAAACGCGAATCGCGCCGCGCCACGAAGACCATTTCCGCCGCAAAGGCCGTCACGATGAGGGCCAGCGGGAAGTGCACCAGCGCCGGGTGCAGGCGACCCATCAGGTCGATGCCCCCGGAGACGGGTGGCGCGGTGGCGGCCACCGCGAGCGCCGGCGAGAGACCCGCCACACCGGCCAGGACGAAGGTGCTACGGACCATCGGCGATTCCCTCGAACAGGTTGCCCACCGGCGCCGCGGGGCGCGGGAGCCGGGTGCGGCGCAGCCCGAAGTGCTCGGGCGTCGATACCACGCGGTAGTCGAACTTCTCCTGCAGACTCTCGAAGAAAGCGAGCTGGGTTTCGTGGCAGCGGATGGCCGCTACCTTGCGGTCCATGGCGGGCGCGGCCACCGGCACGACGGCGGCGACCTCCTCGTTCTCCATGGGCACCAGGTTGGGGCGTTGGTAGAGCGCCGCCTTGACGCGCGGGAGCCCGAATTCGTAGTAGAGACCGGGCCCGGCGTCCCCGGCGCGGGCGAAGGCCTGGTCGAGGAAGCCGGCCACGGCGATGTGGTCGGGATGGCCGGAAACGCCCAGGTGGTGAAAGGTCAGCACCACCTGCGGGCGCAACCGGCGGATGTCGTTCAGAATCTCTTCCACCGCCCAGTCTGCGTCCACGCTGGCGACACCACGGTCGGGCGCACCCAGAACGCGGTGCCCGGAAACACCCAGTGCATCGCACGCCCCCGCCAGCTCCAGCCGGCGTCGCCGCGCGAGCTCGGCCGGGTCCAGCGATTTGGACACCCCGATGGTGCCCGCCTCCCCGGCGGTGAAGGTGGTGATGAAGACCTCGGCGCCGTCCAGGGCCAGCCCGGCGATGGTGCCGCCGGGGCCGTAGCACTCGTCGTCGGGATGCGCGAAAACACACAGCAGGCGTTTCATGATCGGGCGTCAACGTACCCGCGCCGGGCGCCGGGAGTCAACCGTTGCCTATGCCCGTTGCGTATCGGATACTGACGGCGCACCCGGGACCCCATGAACATCCTCCACCGCTACACCCACTGGCTTCATTCCCGCTGGCCGGCAGGCCGCGTGGAACGGATGCCGGTCTCCAACCCGGACGGATCCACCAACATCCCCGGGCTGTACGTCGCGGGCGACCTGCGCGGCATCCCGCTGCTGAAGTTCGCGGCGGATAGCGGGGCGCGCGTCATCCAGACCCTCGCGGCGGATCCTGCTTTCAAGGCGTCGCGCGGAAGCGGCGGCGAGGTGGCCGATGTCGCCATCATCGGCGGCGGCGTGGCCGGTGCGGCGGCCGCGCTGGAGGCAAAGAAACTCGGGCTCTCCACGCGCTGGTTCGAATCCAGCGAACCGTTCTCAACCATTGTCAATTTTCCGCGCCGCAAACCCATCTTTACTTACCCGAAGGCCATGACGCCAGCGGGCGAGTTGAAGATCAGCGAGAACATAAAGGAAGCGCTTGTCGACGAACTGAACGCGCAGATCGACAACGCCGGGCTCGCGCCCGAAATCGCCAATGTCGAACGCGTGCGCCGGCAGGGGGACGCCTTCGAGATATCGCTGGCGGCGGCGGGCAAGGCGCGCGCGCGGCGCGTGGTGTGCGCGCTGGGCCAGAGCGGCGACTTCCGCACCCTCGGCGTTCCGGGCGAGCACCTCGACAAGGTCTACAACCGGCTGCACGACCCTGCGGACTTTGCGGGCCGCAACGTGCTGGTGGTGGGCGGTGGTGACAGCGCAGTGGAAGCCGCGCTCGCCCTCTCCGAGGCCGGCGCCTCGGTGACGCTGTGCTACCGCAAGGACACCTTCAGCCGTCCCAAGGCCGACAACCTCGCGCGCCTGCAAGACGCGCGCGGCTCCATGCGCGTCGTCATGTCCGCGCGTGTCACCGAAATCCAGCAGGACACGGTGCAGATTCAGACCCGGGACGGCACACAGCGCATTGACAACGACGTCGTCTTCACCATGGTGGGCCGCGAGGCGCCGCTGGATTTCTTTCGCCGCGCGGGCGTGAAGATACGCGGCGACTGGACGTGGCGCACCACCCTCGCCTTCGCCGGCTTCGTGGCCTTCTGCGTGGCGCTCTACAACTGGAAGTCGGGCGGCGCGCTGGGCAACCTGTTCTACCAGCGGCACTGGTGGCCGGTGACCATCGCCGACGCGGTGGGCGATCCCAACTCGCTCATTGGCGTCATTCGTATTTCGGCGTCCGGTCCGTCGTTCTGGTACACGCTGGCGTACTCGCTGATCGTGGTGATCTTCGGCTTCAAACGTATCCGGCGGCGGCGCACGCCCTACGTCACCGTACAGACCAGCGTGCTCATGGCCATCCAGGTGCTGCCGCTGTTCATTCTTCCCGAAATTCTGCTGCCGTGGCTGGGCAAGAACGGCCTGCTGCCGGGCGGGTTGCTCGACGCGCTCTTCCCCGCCGCCAACTACGGCAACGGTCGTGAGTACTGGCGCGCGTACGGGCTCATCCTGGCCTGGCCGCTCAACGTGTACAACGTATTCACCGCCCAGCCGCTGGGCTGGTGGCTCGGGATTTCCTTCGTGCAGACCTTCGTGCTCATCCCCGCCGCCATCTGGTTCTGGGGCAAAGGCGCGTACTGCGGTTGGGTGTGTTCGTGCGGCGCGCTGGCGGAAACGCTGGGCGACACGCAGCGCGAGAAGATGGTGCACGGCGCAAGATGGAACCGCGCCAACATGTTCGGCCAGGCGGTGCTGGCGGCGGCGTTCGTGCTGCTGGCGGTGCGCGTCTACGGCTGGATGGCGCCCGGCTCGTGGGCGGACCAGTCGTTTCACGTGGCGCTGGATCGTTACAAGTGGATCGTGGACGTGTTTCTGGCCGGTGTTGTCGGCTACGGTTTCTACTTCTGGTTCAGCGGGCGGGTGTGGTGCCGCTTCATGTGCCCGCTGGCGGCGCTGATGCACGTCTACGCCCGCTTCAGCCGCTTCCGCATTTCCGCCGACAAGAAGAAGTGCATCTCCTGCAACGTGTGCACGTCGGTGTGCCACCAGGGCATCGACGTCATGAACTTCGCCAACAAGGGGCTGCCCATGCAGGACCCGGAATGCGTGCGCTGTTCCGCGTGCGTGCAGAGCTGCCCCACCGGCGTTCTCACCTTCACGCGCCTGGCCCGCGACGGCCGCGAAATACCCGACCGGCTCGCCGCCAGCCCGGTGCGGATGCGCGAGGGTTAGCATTGGACCGTTTGCGCCAATTTTCGTATCTTCAGGGTTCGAAAGGAGACCGGTAAATGATCAGCAAGAAGATGGAAACTGCAATCAATCAGCAGATCAATCTCGAGATCTTTTCCGCGCACATGTACCTGCAGATGTCGGCGTATTTCTCTAGCCGCAATCTCAATGGATTCGCGCACTGGTTCCGCCTCCAGTACCAGGAGGAACTGGTCCACGCCGGCAAACTCTTCGACCACGTGCTCATGCGCGACGGCAACGTCAAGCTGACCGCGGTCGCCGCGCCCACGCAGACCTGGAAATCCACGCTCGCCGCGTGCGAGGCCGCCTACAACGCCGAGGTCAAGAACACCAAGCAGATCAACGCGCTCATGGACGCCGCCACCAAGGAGAACGACCACGCCACGCGCGTCATCCTGCAGTGGTTCGTGGAGGAGCAGGTCGAAGAAGAGTCGAGTGCCATGAACCTGGTGGAGCAGGTGAAGCTGACCGAGAACGCCGCGGGTGCGATTCTGATCCTGGACCGCGAACTCGGCGGCCGCACTCCGGACGCCGGGGAGTAATTCTCGACACGATCGAGCCCATGATCGATCGTCCGATTTTCATTCTCGGAAACATCCGCTCCGGAACGACGATCCTGTACAACCTGGTCGCCGCCCACCCGGAGCTGTGCTGGTTCACATACCGGTCCGACGCGAAGCCGTCCTCGAACGCGGGGGCGGCTTCGTTGCGTCTGCTGGGTGCGCCGTTGCTCGGCGCGTTGCAGCGGCGCGCAATCATCGCCAACCGGCCCAACCGCGTCACCATGCATATCTTTCCCTGGCCGGCGGAGGGCGATCGCATCTACCACGAATATTGCGGCTTCGGAACGCAGGCGGACGGGCTGGAGACAAAACTGACAACGGAAATGGAAGCGCGGTTGTGCGCGGTAATCGAAGCGCACCTGCGCGCCTCCGGGAAGAAGCGCTTTCTCTCCAAGCAGACCGCCAACAACCGCCGCCTCGACATCTTGCAGCGCATGTTTCCCGACGCCGTCTACGTCCACCTCATCCGCGATGGTCGCGCGGTGGCAAGCTCCATGTTACGCGAACCGTGGTGGCCGGACACACACGTGTGGTGGCTGGGCAGGAAGGCGTCGCAGTGGACGCCCGAGTTCCGGGATGCCGCGGAACTGGCCGCGGTGTACTGGCAGCGCACGGTGGAGACGGTGCGCGAATTCGGGGCGCGGGCGGGCAACTGCTACCTCGAGGTTCGCTACGAGCAACTCACCCGCAACCCGCGCGCGGTGGTCGAACAAATCATGGCGCACGCCAGGCTCGCGCCCGTGCCCGCCTACCTGCGCAGCCTGCCCGCATCGCTTCCGGGCTCCGACAGCAAGTGGCGGAGCAACCTCAACCAACAGCAGCAGGCGCACGTCAGCGAGGCCATCGGCGGGTTCCTGCGCGAATTGGGCTATCCGGCCTGATTGAAGGGTGTTTGCCGGCGTCCCCGGCCGGTGGTAGAATAACTGCTCAATCACCGCCACGCAGTTGGGTGCCGCAAAAGGGGAAGCATATGGTGCGCTTCAACCATCTTCGGGGTTCTTCCGGTTTGCTCCGCCGTTCGATATCTTGCCGCGGTCTTATTGACCTCCGTATCCGCCGCCCACGCCGACGACTCGTTCTGGGATGACCGCTTTGACGCCCTCGGACTCGACGGCTCCGTGCAGGCCATTACCGCCGACGGAGCCAACGTCTACGTCGGTGGAACGTTCCGCTACGCCGGCACTCTGCTGGTGAATCGGATTGCACGCTGGGACGGAACCCAGGAGGCTCCAACTGGTTGGCGTGTTGGGATGGAAGCAGCTGGACGGAGGTCGCTTCCCTTGCGGGTGGCCGCGCCATCGCGCTCGCGGTGTCGGGCTCCAACCTATACGTCGGCGGCGCGTTTTCCTCGGTTAACGCTGTTGCCGCCGCCTGCGTTGCCCACTGGAATGGCAGTTCCTGGTCACCATTGGGAGGCGGCGTTGGTGCCGCGTGCGCATCGACTGTAAACGGGCTGCTGCTGAGCGGGAGCGATGTCTACGCCGCGGGCAGCTTCTTCAGCGAGAACGGAACGTCCAACTACCTCAATCAAGTGGGCATGTACGCAGGCGGGTGGACACCGCTGGGCGCGGGAATGTGGCATTCCTCCGAGTATCCCTGTGACGACGCAGTTGCGTTTGCGGTGGAACAGTTCGACGGCATGCAGGTTTTTGGCGGTTACTGGGACACCGCCGGCGGACAGGCGATTCCCTATCTCGCATTCTGGGATGGCATGACGTGGTCGTCCCTGGGGAGCGGCGTCGACAACCAGGTGGTGGCGCTGGAAGCCCATGACGGCAAGCTGTACGTGGGCGGCAATTTTCTTCACGCCGGCGGAAAGTCGTCGAAATGCTTCGGCATCTACGATCCAAACTCGTCGACGGGAGTGGGTACCCCCGTCGCATCCCGTGAACTCCGGCTGAGTCCCAACCCGTTCAATCCGGCCACGAACATCGCCTTTGCCACCGAAGCCCCGGGTCATGTGAGACTGGACGTCGTCGATGCGCGCGGGATCGTCGTGCGCACGTTGGTAAACCAGATTCTGCCGGGCGGGGCTCATAGCGCGCGCTGGGATGGAGAATCAGATCATGGCGTTCCCGCTGCCAGCGGCGTTTACATGTTCCGGCTGACCGTCGAACGCGGGGCAAGCCTGGCTCAAAAAGGGACGCTCCTGAAATAGGTTGAGGGGGCATTGGCCCCCTCCGAAACAGCCCCCTTGACAGCACCCCGTCGCGTGGCGTACTATTTCTGCGTCGAAAGAAACCGGAAGGCACATGGTCCATAACGCGCTGAATAACGTCCTCTGTTCGTACCGCATGTGGTGGTACGACCGCGCCATAGGGTAGCGGGCGGACGTTTATTCTCGCCAGGACCACAGGTCCTTCACGGAAATAGACCCGGAATTCAAGCGGACCCGCTATCCAGTTGGATGGCGGGTTTTTTTGTTTTCTGGGGTTCGTTGCTGGAAAGGTGAAACGCGATGCTCAAGCCAACCCGGGATGAATTCGACGCTGCGGCTCGTCGGGGCCGCATCGTCCCGTTGCGGCAACGCGTGCCGGCCGATCTGGAAACTCCCGTTTCCGCGTTCCTGAAGCTCACGAGGATGCCCGGCGGCGAGCGCGCCCGGTTCCTCCTCGAGAGCGTCGAACGCGGGATCCAGGTCGGCCGGTACTCCTTTATCGGCGTCTCCCCCTCCGCGACCCTGCGCCTCGACGGCGACACCGTGACCATCGACCGCGACGGCGCCCTCGATCGATTCCCCCTCGGCGGGCGCGATCCACTTTCCTTCGTGCGCGACGAGATCGCGCGCGTGCCGGTTCTGGACGACTCTGGCATTCCCGGCCCCTTCGCGGGCGCGGTCGGCTACCTCTCCTACGAGGTGGCGCGCCACATGGAGAAGCTCCCCACCGCCGCGCAACCGGGCCTGGGACTCCCCGACTACTACTTCATGATTCCGCGCACCCTGGTAATCTTCGACCACGTGCGCAGCGAAATGGAAATCGTAGCGCTGCCGCCCGAGGGACTCGGAGACGGCGCCTACGACGCGGCGCGCGGCGCCATCGAAGCCATTCTGGCCGCACTGGGCGGGCCGCTGCCGCACCGCAACGGCCACCACCGCGACACCGCGCACGCCACGCCGGAATCCAACATGACGCGCGAACAGTTCGAGGCGCACGTGCGCGCCAGCAAGGAACACATCCTGGCCGGCGACGCCTTTCAGATTGTGGTTTCGCAGCGCCTCTCGGCGCCCACCAGCACCGAGCCGTTTCAGATTTATCGCGCGCTGCGCATCACCAACCCATCGCCGTACATGTTCTATTTCGACGCCGGCGACTTCCAGCTGGTGGGCTCGTCGCCCGAGGTGCTGGTGAAACTGGAAAAGCGCCGCGCCACGCTTTCTCCCATTGCCGGCACGCGCCCGCGCGGACACACCGCCGCCGAGGACCTGGCGCTGGAAGCAGAACTGCTGCACGACGAGAAGGAACGCGCCGAGCACGTGATGCTGGTGGACCTGGGGCGCAACGACCTCGGGCGCGTGTGCGATACCGGTTCGGTGCGCACGGAGTCGCTCATGCACGTGGAGAAGTATTCGCACGTCATGCACATCGTCTCCACCGTGACCGGCAAGCTGCGCGAGGGACTGGACGGCTTCGACCTGTTGCGCGCGTGCTTCCCGGCGGGCACCGTGTCGGGTGCACCCAAGATACGCGCCATGGAAATCATCGCCACGCTGGAGAGCGACCGCCGCGGGCCCTACGCGGGCGCGCTGGGCTACTTCGGCCACCAGGGCGACATGGACATGTGCATCACCATCCGCACCATCGTCATGACGGGAAACCGCTATCACGTGCAGGCGGGCGCGGGCATCGTGGCCGACTCCGACCCCGCGCGCGAATATGAAGAGACGCTCAGCAAGGCACAGGCGCTGGTCAACGCGGTGGCGGTGGCCGAGAACGGCCTGTAAGGAACTTCCATGCACCTGCTCATCGACAACTACGACTCGTTCACCTTCAACATCGCGCAGGCGCTGGGCGCGCTGGGCGAAGACGTGCAGGTGGTGCGCAACGACGCCATCGACGTGGCGCGCGCCGCGGAACTCTCCCCTGCCACGCTCATCGTGTCGCCAGGCCCGGGCCGCCCGGAGAACGCGGGCGCGAGCAAGGCGCTCATTGCATACTTCGCAGAAAAAATCCCGGTGCTGGGCGTGTGCCTCGGCCACCAGTGCATCGTCGAAGTGTTCGGCGGCAGCGTGGTGCGCGCGCAGCACCTCATGCACGGCAAGGTATCCCGCGTCTACCACGACGGCCGCACCATTTATGACGGGCTCTCCAATCCCTTCAGCGCCACCCGTTACCACTCCCTTATCGCCGAAGAGCGGAGTCTTCCAGACCTCCTCGAGATTTCCGCTTACACGTCGGAGGGTGAGGTCATGGGTGTGCGTCTGAAGGGGAGGCCCGTCGAGGGCGTGCAGTTCCACCCCGAATCCATTCTGACCCCCGAGGGCGTCAAGCTGTTCTCGAACTTCGTGGAGGGGGCGCGCTCGCGGCGCCCGGTGGGATCGGCATGATTCGCGACACCATCGAGACCCTGTTGCGCCGCCAGGATCTCACGCGGGAGGCGGCCGCGCGCCTCATGGGCGCCATCGTCTCCGGAGAGCTGACGGACGCGCAAATCGCCGGCGTTGCGATTGCGCTGCGCGCCAAGGGGGAGACGGTGGACGAGATTGCCGGCTTCGTAACCGCGCTGCGCGGGCGCGCGCTGCGCGTGACACCCGCGCGCAACACACTGGTGGACACGTGCGGTACCGGCGGCGACGGCACCCACACCTTCAACATCTCCACCGCCGCGGCGTTCGTGGCCGCGGGTGCGGGCGTGCACATCGCCAAGCACGGCAACCGCGCCCTTTCCTCCCGCTGTGGCAGCACGGATGTCCTGGAGGCGCTCGGCATCCACGAAGTGCCGGCCGGGCGCGTGGCCGAGCTGATCGACCGCACCGGCATCGGCTTCATGTTTGCACCCGCACACCACCCGGCGCTGCGCCACGCCGCCACCGCGCGCCGCGAACTGGGCGTGCGCACCGTGTTCAACCTGCTCGGCCCGATGGCCAACCCCGCCTTCGTGAAGCGGCAGCTGGTGGGGGTGTTCGACCCGGTGCACACCGAGACGGTGGCGCGCGTGCTCGCGTCGCTCGGTTCGGAGCACGTGTACGTCGTGCACGGTTCCGATGGCAGCGACGAGGTGACCATCGCGGGTGAAACCCGCGTCACCTCCCTCCACGACGGACACGTGGAGACGTGGACCTTCACCCCCGAGTCGGTGGGGATCCCGCGCGCGAGCACGCGCGCGCTCACCGGCGGCACGCCGGAAGAAAACGCCGGCATCATACTCGCCATTCTGGACGGCGCAATGGGGGCGCGCCGTGACGCGGTCGTCCTGAACGCCGCCTTCGTCATCTGCGCCGGTGGTCGCGCGCAGACCATCGAAGAAGGCGTTCAGGCGGCCGCCGAGTCCATCGACAGCGGGCGGGCACGCGCGGTCGTCGAGCTGCTGCGCGCGGTCACCGCCGGCATGGCCACGGCGGCGCGGGAGGCCCGGGCATGAGCTTCCTGGACCGTGTCGTCGCCGAGAAGCGCGCCGGCGTCGCGGAGCGCCGCGCGTTGCTGCCGTTCGAAGTACTCGCCGCGCGGCTCACCAAACGCGACCTGCGCGACTTCCATGGCGCGGTCGCGCGTTCGGGGGCCATCATCGCCGAGCTCAAGGCGCGCACGCCCACCATCGCGTCGTTCGTTCACTCCGGCGACCTGCTCGCGCTGGCCGGCGTGTACCACACCAACGGCGCGTCCGCCATCAGCATCGTCACCGACCCGTCGCGCTTCGGCACGTCGCTAGACGACATCGCCCGTGTGCGCGATGCGGTGCCACTGCCCGTGATCGCCAAGGACTTCATCGTGGACGGCTACCAGCTCCTTGAGGCGCGCGCGGCCGGAGCCGACGCCGTCCTGCTCATCGTGCGCCTGCTCGACCTGCCCGAGTTGCGCTCGCTGTACGACCTCGCACGCGACCTCGGCCTGGACGTGCTGGTGGAGGCCCACGACGAGACCGAGGTGCTCGCGGCCATCGCCACCGGCGCGCGTATCATAGGCGTGAACAACCGCAACCTCGACACCATGGCCGTTTCCCTCGACACCACACGGCGCCTCGCGCCCCTCGTCCCCGACGACATCGTGCTGGTGGCGGAGAGCGGCATTCGTTCGCGCGCGGATATCGACGTACTCACCGCATCCGGTGCGCGGGCCTTCCTGGTGGGTGGGAGCCTGCTCGACGCACCCGACGCCGGTGCTGCGCTGCGCGCATTCACCGGCAGCACCTCACCCGAGCCCGAGGCGCTGCGATGAGCAGGCCGCGCGTGAAGATCTGCGGCCTGACCCGTCCCGAGGACGCCGCGCTCGCGGTGTCCCTGGGCGCGGACTTCGCGGGCGTCATCTTTGCCGACAGCCCGCGGCGCATCGACACGGCGCGCGCGGCGCTCATTCGCGCCGCGGTTCCGTCCGCGCTGCTGGTGGGTGTGTTCAGGGACCCCAGCCTGGACGAGGTGGCGGAAGCGGTTCGCGCCGCCGACCTCGACCTCTTGCAGTTTCACGGCCAAGAAACACCCGCCTTCTGCGATGAGGCACTGGCAACCACCGGGCGGCCCATCATCAAGGTATTCAATTCCAGCCGGGTGCCCGAAGTTGCGCAGCTTGCCGCGTACACCACCACGTCGTACTTCCTGTTCGACACCAGCAAGGACGACTCCGTGCCACCGCAGGCGCGGCTGCACGACGTGGATGCCGTGCGGCGCATGGGCTTCCGCGTGTTCCTGGCCGGCGGTCTCACCCCGGAGAGCGTACGCGCGGCGGTTGCAACCGCCCATCCCTTCGCCGTGGACGTGTGCCGCGGCGTGGAGAGCGCGCCCGGCATCAAGGATGCCGCCGCGCTGGAGCGATTCATGAGCGAGGTGCGCGCATGACCGGCACCCGCTTTGGCGCCTACGGCGGACAGTTCGTGCCGGAAACGGTGATGCCGTGCCTGCTCGAGCTGGAGGCGGCGTACCGCGACGCGCGCGCCGACGCCGCCTTCGTAGCCGAACTCGACCATCTCCTCGCGCACTACGTCGGCCGCCCCACACCGCTCTACCGTGCGGACCGCTTTGCCGAGACGCTCGCCGAGGGCGTGCGCGTGTACCTGAAACGCGAAGACCTCAACCACACCGGCGCACACAAGATCAACAACTGCGTGGGACAGGCGCTGCTCGCGCGCCGCATGGGCAAGACACGCCTGGTGGCGGAAACCGGCGCCGGGCAGCACGGCGTGGCGACGGCCACGGTGGCGGCGCGCTTCGGCATGCGCTGTACGGTGTACATGGGCGAGGTCGACATGGCGCGCCAGCACCCCAACGTGGTGCGCATGGAGATGCTGGGCGCAACCGTGGTGCCGGTGACCACCGGCTCGCGCACGCTCAAGGACGCCACCAGCGAAACCATCCGCGACTGGGTGACGAACGTGCACGACACGCACTACATCATCGGGTCCGTGGTGGGACCACACCCCTACCCGGCCATCGTGCGCGACCTGCAGAGTGTGATCGGCCGCGAGACCCGCGCGCAGATTCTCGAGATGGAAGGCCGCCTCCCCACCGACATCGTGGCGTGCGTGGGCGGCGGCTCCAACGCCATGGGTATTTTTCACGCCTTTCTCGACGACGACGTGCGCCTCTTCGGCGTCGAGGGCGGCGGCTCGCACGAGGGCCATTCGGCGACGCTCGCCGAGGGACGCCCCGGCGTGTTGCACGGCGCGTTCAGCTATCTTCTGCAGGACGAAGACGGCCAGGTCCGTCCCGCGCATTCCATATCCGCCGGCCTCGATTATCCCGGGGTCGGCCCCGAACACAGCGCGCTCAAGGACGCGGGTCGCGTCGTCTACGAGCGTGCATCCGACGGCGAGGCGCTCGACGCGTTCGAAACTCTCGCGCGGTGCGAAGGAATCCTCCCGGCGCTCGAATCAGCCCACGCAGTGGCGTTCGTGCGCCGTCATTTCGCCCGGGCGAATCGCGTTGGAGGCCTCGTCGTCGTCAATCTTTCCGGCCGTGGCGACAAGGACGTCGACGCCATCGCCGCACAGCGGGCGCGACCGTGAAAGCGCTCTCGCAAACCACCGGCGCACTGCGCACGGACGGGCGCAAGGCGCTGGTGGCGTTTCTGACCGCCGGCTATCCCGACGAGGCAACCTTCGCGGCCACGGTTCGCGCCGCGGTCGCGGCGGGCGCCGACGTCATCGAAGTCGGTATTCCGTTTTCCGATCCCATCGCCGACGGCCCGGTCATCCAGGCCTCGTCCGCCGCGGCCCTCGCGCGCGGCATGACACTGCGCCGCGCGCTCTCGCTGTGCGCCGAGCTGGGCGCCGACGTCCCCCTCGTGGTGATGACCTACGTGAATCCCGTGCTGGCCATGGGCGTGGAGGCATTCGCCGACGCCGCCGCCCGCGCGGGCGTCTCGGGCGTGATTCTGCCCGACGTTTCCTTCGAAGAATCTCCGGCCTTTCGTGCCCCGCTGCGCGCCGCCGGTCTTGCCTGCATCAACCTGATCGCCCCGACCTCCAGCGACGAACGTGTCCGCGACATTGCGTCCGTTGCGGAGGGTTTCGTGTACCTGGTCTCGTTGACCGGTGTAACCGGAGCCCGCGATGCGGCCGCGGCCGATCTCGCAGCGCTCGCAGGACGCGTCCGCGCCGCATCCGCCGCCCCGGTGTACGTGGGGTTCGGCATCAAGACGCCGGAGCAGGCGCGCGGCGCCGCCCGCCACGCCGACGGCGTCATCATCGGCAGCCGGCTGCTGGAACTGGCCGCCGACGGCACCGCGGACGGGGCTCCCGGCCGCGTGGGCGACTTTCTGGCCACGGTACGCGGCGTGCTCGACCGGGAAGGCCGATAATGGTAATATGCCGGTCTGCGGGGACCCGCGATGGCCGCCCCCCGCGTCAGCAACATCTCAGGAGACCCATTCCATGATCGTCGTTATGAAGTCGGACGCGTCGATGTCCGACATTTCGAGCGTCATCAAGACCCTCGAGTCGATGGGATACCGGCCCCACCCCACGCGTGGCGCCGAACGCACCATCATCGGCATCGCCAACGCGCGCGACGGGGCGGACTTCAGCCTGCTCGCCAGCGCGGTGGGTGTGGAGCAGGTGATTCCCATCACCAAGGCCTACAAGATGGTGAGCCGCGAGTTCAAACCCGAGAACACCGTGGTCACCGTGAACGGCGTGTCGGTGGGCGGCAAGGAGTTCGTCGTGATGGCGGGTCCCTGCGCGGTGGAAGGGCGCGAGCAGGTGATGTCGGCGGCGCGCGCGGTGCGCGCCAGCGGCGCGTCCATCCTGCGCGGCGGCGCCTTCAAGCCCCGCACGTCACCCTACAGCTTCCAGGGACTCGGCGAAGAGGGACTGCAGATCCTGCTCGCGGCCAAACGCGAGACGGGGCTGCCCATCGTCACCGAAGTCATCACCCCCGACCTGGTTCCGCTGGTGAGCGAGTACGCCGACATCCTGCAGATCGGCGCGCGCAACATGCAGAACTACGCGCTGCTCGAGGCGGTGGGCAAGGTGCGCAAGCCGGTGTTGCTCAAGCGCGGCATGATGTCCACGGTCGAGGAACTGCTCATGGCCGCCGAGTACGTGCTCTCCAACGGCAACCAGCAGGTGATCCTGTGCGAGCGCGGCATCCGGACCTTCGAGAACGCCACCCGCAACACGCTGGACATCTCCGCGGTGCCCGTCATCAAGCGCAACTCCCATTTGCCCATCATCGTGGATCCGAGCCACGCCGCCGGTCACACCGAGTTCGTGGCACCGCTGGCGCTGGCCGCGGTGGCGGCGGGCGCCGACGGCATCATCGTCGAGGTGCACCCCTGCCCGGAGACGGCGTGGTGCGACGGCGTGCAGAGCCTGACCCCGGAGATGTTCGAGGAGATGATGAAGGGAGTTCGCGCCATCGCCGCCGTTACGGGCCGACCGCTGCACGAACCCCAGTGACCATCGCCCGTCGCGCCATCGCGAACACGCACCCCCGGCCATGAAGCGTACCGTCCACCAAGCCGCACGCCTCGAGGGCATTCTCAAGGTTCCCGGTGACAAATCTATTTCGCACCGCGCACTCATCCTGGGCGCCGCGGCCCGCGGCCGCCAGGTGATCGACGGCCTCTCCGACTCCCGCGACGTTCTCACCACCGTGCAGGCCCTGCGCGCAATGGGCTGTTTCGTGGAATCGATGCCCGACGGGCGCACCATCGTACTCCCCAGTTCGCTGCACGCGGAGTTCGACATCGACGCCGGCAACTCGGGGACGACGGCGCGCCTGCTGGCGGGCTTCGGGGCCGCGCGCGCGTCGCGCTGCCGCATCGACGGCGACGCGTCGCTGCGGCGCCGCCCCATGGGGCGCATCGCCGAGCCGCTGGCGCGCATGGGGGCCAGCGTGGTGCTGGCCGACGGCGGCACCCTGCCGGCAACCATCGATGGCGGTTCCCTGCGCGGCATCGAGTACACGCTTCCGGTGGCGAGTGCGCAGGTGAAGTCGGCGATTCTGATCGCCGGTCTCTTCGCCGAGGGGGAGACCACCGTCATCGAACCGGTCGCCACCCGCGACCACACCGAGATCATGCTCGCCGCCATGGGGGTGGACGTTGCGCGCGAGGGCAACCGCATCAGCCTCCATGGCGGGTCGCGCGTGGAGGGAACCCACGTCACCATTCCGGGGGATATTTCATCCGCGGCGTTCTTCATGGTGGCCGCCGCCATCCGTCCCGGCTCCCAATTGCACCTGCCCTTCACCGGCATCAACCCGCGGCGCACGGGTATACTGACGGTCCTGCGCGCGATGGGCGCGGATATCACGCTGGAGGTCACCCACGACGGGTGCGAGGCGGCGTGCGACCTCACCGTGAGCGCCGGTGATCTGCACGGAATTGAAATCGACGACCCCGCCGCGGTGGCATCTATTATTGACGAGATTCCGGTGCTGGCCGTGGCCGCCACCCAGGCGGAGGGCACCACCACCATACGCGGTGCGGGCGAGTTGCGGCACAAGGAGTCCGACCGCATTGAGGCCATCGTGAGCAACTTGCGCGCGATGGGCGCGCGCATCGAGGCGGAGGCGGATGACATCGTCATCGAGGGACCCACGCCGCTGCGCGGCGCGGCGGTGCGTTCCTTTCAGGATCATCGCATGGCGATGGCCATGACCATCGCGGGGCTCGCGGCGGACGGGACCACCGAGATCGACGACGTCGACGCGGTGGAGATATCCTACCCGGGCTTCTACAACGATCTGCGGTCGCTGGTGCGGCCGGCATAAGAACGGGAGTTGCAGCGTGGCTTCTGCGGGAAAGACGCTTCTCTTCGGCCTGATCGGCGACCCGGCGGCGCACAGCCTCTCGCCGTTCATCATGAACCGCGCCTTCGACTCGCTGGGGCTGGACGCGATGTACGTGGCGTTCGGCGTCAAGCCGGAGCGGCTGCAGGCGTCGGTGGCGGGGCTGGGGACGATGGGCATCGCCGGGCTCAACGTCACCTATCCTTATAAGGAGGAGATCCTCTACCATATCGACGCCATTTCATCAGAGGCCGAGATCATCAACGCGGTCAACACCGTGCTCTTCTTCGACGACGAAATCCAGGGTTTCAATACCGACGCCCCCGGCACCGCCATTGCGCTGGAGACCTTCACCGACGCGCCCGTCGAGGGTGCGCGCGCATTCATCTACGGCATGGGTGGTTCGGCGCGCGCCGCGGCCTACGGCCTGCTGGAACGCGGCGCCGAGCGGGTGACGTTTGCGGTGCGGTCCGCCGAGAAAGGACCCATGGTGCTGGAACGGTTCGAGTTTGCCTTTCCGGAACAGGACGTCGACGTGGTGCGCATGGGTGGGGTGGACGACATCGTGCCGCGGCGCGATGCGTTCATGGGGGCCGACATCGTCATCAACGCCACCCCGGTGGGGATGGAGGGGATGGCGTCGGGCGATCTCATCGACAACCCCGCGTGGATTTCCCCCGAGCAGACCTTCTTCGACTTCGTCTATCATCCGCGCCAGACCCCGTTCCTGGAAACCGCGCGCCGCGCCGGCGCACGAACGCTGGGCGGCATCGCGCTGCTGGTGGCGCAGGCGTCGGAGAGCTTTCGCATCTGGACCGACCATGGTTTCGACGTGAAGGAAATGGTGGAAGCGGTGGAGGAGTTCTCGCGCGCGGAGCCACCCACCGGACGGGGGCTGCACTGATGCCCATTCGATTTCTCACCGCGGGCGACTCACACGGGGAAGCGCTCCTCGCCATCGTCGAGGGGCTGCCGGCGGGCGTGCGTCTGGACGCACGCGTGATCCAGAACGAGCTGGCGCGGCGGCGCAAGGCATACGGGCGCAGCAGCCGCCAGAAGATCGAGCGCGACGCGGTGACGTTGCTGGGCGGCGTGTGGAAGGGAAAGACCACCGGTGCTCCCATCGGCATCCATCTTCCCAACCTCGCGCGCACGGTCAAGGGCAGGACGGGCGGCGCGCTGGGAACCGTGCCGCGCCCCGGGCACGCCGACTTCGCGGGCATGATGAAGTACGGCTTCGACGAGATCCCCCCCGTGTCGGAGCGCGCCAGCGCGCGCAGCACGGTGGCGCGTGTGGCGGTGGGCGCCATTGCGGGCGCGGTGCTGCGCGAGCTCGGCATCGAGACGGCCGGCCACGTGCTCTCCATCGGCAGCGTCGAGGCGCCGCGAAGTACACGAACCGCCGCGGAGATTCGCCGCCGCGCGGGGCGTTCGCCGGTCTACTGCGCGGACGCCGCCACCGGGCGGCGCATGGTGGCGGAGATCCAGCGCGCCAAGGCGGAGGGCAATTCGCTGGGCGGGAGCGTGGAAGTCATCGCCACCGGTCTGTTCCCCGGCATTGGCAGCTACGCGGAGTGGGACCGCAAGCTCGACGGCCGCCTCGCTGGCGCGCTCATGAGCATCCACAGCGTGAAGGCGGTGGAGATCGGCGACGGTCTCGACACGCACCGCGCACGCGGCGTGGACGCGCAGGATGCCATGCGCGTGCACCGGGGCCGCGTGGAGCGTGCCGGCAATCACGCGGGCGGCATCGAGGGCGGCATGAGCAACGGCGAGAACATCGTGGCGCGGCTCTACGCCAAGCCCATCCCCACCGCGGCGCGCCGTGCGCAGACATTCGATATGGCCACGCTCGACGCGTGCGAGAGTCCGTACGTCCGCTCCGACATCTGCGTCATACCGGTGCTCGCCGTCATCGCCGAAGCGGTGGCGGCCTGGGAGATCCTGGGTGCCGTACTCGACAAGCTCGGCGGCGACACCATTGCCGACACGCTCGCGGCGCGCGACCGCGTGCTGGCCACCCACGCGAAGAGGCTCAAGCGATGACGAAGCCATCCCAACCATCCGGTCGGCCCGTGGTGGTGCTGTGCGGCTTCATGGGCACCGGCAAGACGGCGGTGGGACGAATTCTCGCCGCGTCACTGGGGGTTCCCTTTCTGGACACCGACGACATGGTGGAATCAGAAACGGGGATGAGCGTCGCCGAGATCTTCTCGCGCGACGGCGAGGCGCGTTTCCGCGAACTGGAGTCTGAAGCGTGCGCGTCCATCAACACGCGCGGTGGCGCGGTGGTGGCCACCGGCGGCGGTATCCTGTTGCGCGAGGAGAACGCGCGGCGGCTTGCCAGCCTGGGGCAGATGGTTCTGCTGCGCGCGTCGGTGGACGCCATCGTCGCGCGAACCGAGGGCAGCACGCGCCCCCTGCTGCCCACCGACACCCGCGGCGCGACACTGCGCGAGCGCGTCGCGCAGCTCATCGAGGAACGCGGGCCCGTCTACGGGCGCGTGGCCTGGCAGATCGACACCACCGAACGCTCACCGGCCGAGGTGGCCTTTGAGATCGGCGAACGCCTCCACCATCCCCATCGCCTTCTCCACCTGCGCGCCGACGTGCGCCCCGTTCCCGGTCACGCACTGAGGCCCGGCGAGGGGCGCCTGTGCCGCATCGTGGTGGGCCGTGGCGTTATCGATACGATCGGCGGCTGGATCGGCGAGCTGGGCGTCACCGGCACCGCCTACGTGCTCGCATCGCGGCGCGTGGCCGGTTTTCACGGCCAGCGAACCCGCGCGGCACTGGACAAGGCGGCCGTGCGCAACCGCTTCATCGAGGTGGACGACAGCGAGGAGGCCAAGACCCTCGACCAGACCGAGCGGCTGCTCTACGAGCTGGTCGACGCGGGCGCCACACGCGACGGCGTGGTGGTGGCGCTGGGCGGCGGCGTCACCGGGGACGTGGCGGGTTTCGCCGCGGCCACCTTCATGCGCGGCATGCCGCTGGTGCAGGTGCCCACCACGCTGCTCGCGCAGGTGGACTCCAGCATCGGCGGCAAGGTGGGTGTCAACCACCCCCGCGCCAAGAACCTGATCGGTGCGGTGCACCAGCCGTTGCTGGTAATGGCGGACATCGACACCATCGGCACGCTTCCCCCGCGCCAGGTGGCGAGCGGCATGGCGGAGGTGATCAAGACCGCCATCATCGGCTCGCCTGCATTGTTCGACACGCTCACCCGCACGCTCACCACACAGGAAGCCATGCAGCAGCCCGAGCTGCTGGAGACGTGCGTGGCGGAATGCGCGGCGGTGAAGGTGGCCATCGTGGAGAACGACCCGTATGAGCACGGACCGCGTCGCGTGCTCAACCTGGGCCACACGCTCGGCCACGCCGTCGAGGCGGTGGCCGGTTTTGGAAGCGTGCTGCACGGTGAGGCGGTGGCACTGGGAATCCTGGCGGCCATTCGCGTGTCCATGCGCCGCGGCGCTGCCACCCGCGACTTCCTGGCCGGCACACGCGCCATGTTCAAGGCCTGCGGTCTTCCCCTCGCGATGCCGGACATGGACCGCGACGCGCTCATCGCCGCCATGGGACTGGACAAGAAGCGGCGCGCCGGCAGCCTCACGTTTGTGCTGCCGGTGGCACCGGGCGACGTGCGCTTTGTGAGCGATGTGACCCCCGACGAGATACTCGCCGCAACCACGGACTGACCACCGGAAAGGAATCCAACAATGAAGATCCTCGTCATTCACGGACCCAACCTGAACCTGCTCGGCTCACGCGAGCCCGCCATCTACGGCACCGACACGCTGGCGCAGATTGATTCCATGCTCGTGCGCCACGGACGCGAAAAAGGCGCCGAGGTGGATTCGTTCCAGTCCAATCACGAGGGCGACATCATCGACCGCATCCAGGCCGCCGTGGGCACCTACGCCGCCATCGTCATCAACCCCGGCGCCTACGCGCACACCAGCCTGGCCATCGCCGATGCCATTCGCTCCATCAACACGCCGGTGATCGAAGTTCACCTCACCAACATCCACGCGCGCGGTGCCCTGCGCGAACAGTCGGTTACCGCGGCGGTGAGCCGCGGCATCGTCAGTGGTTTCGGCGCGGACAGCTACGTGCTGGGCCTCGACGCGGCCATCCGCCTGGGCGCATCGGGTCGCCGCAAGGCGTCCTCACCGCGGACCCGCAAGACCACCCGGACCCGTCGCAAGCGGTCCTGAGACCCCGATTCCGGCCGATACCTGCTGGCTTTTCGTCTTTTTATTCATTTGTAATTAAAACAGTTAGTTGGATTCGTGTGCCTTGTGAAACATTCCACTTGTCAATATATTGAGACATAAGTATCCTGATATGCGTATTAGCAAGCCGGACCAGGAGGTTCGAAAATGTTAAGCCGTTCATGTGTGCATGCCATCCGAGCCGTCGTCGTTCTCGCCAGCCTGCCCCCGGGTGCCTACTGCGGCACGTCCGCCGTCGCGGACACCACGGGTGCACCGCGCAACTACCTCGGCAAGCTTCTGCTTCAACTCTCACGGCGCGGTCTCGTCGAGTCCCAGAAAGGACTCGGCGGTGGTTTTCGCCTGGCCAAGAGTCCCGATAAAATTTCTCTCCACGACGTGGTAGAGTCCATCGAGGACGTCGCCCGCTGGAACGATTGCGCGTTCGGCGGGAGGGACTGCAACGGCGATTCTCCCTGCCCACTCCACGAGCGGTGGGGCGCGGTGAGAACCGCGTATCTGTCCCTGTTGAGGAACACGTCGGTCGCCGAACTGGTGGTTTCCGACGCACTGGCGCAGTTGCCATCCATGGAGGACGCGCTGCCGCACCTGACCGACGAGGTTTCGACTCAACCCACAAGTTCGAGGAGGCCGCAGTGAGCAGGTATCTGCTGGTGACTATCGCGACGCTCGTACTGGGCGTCGCCGCATGCGAAAAAGCCAGAAACAACTCTTCGTGGTCGACGGAAGGCCCGGTCGCCGTGTCGGGCGAACTGGTGGCGGGGGCAAGCCCCAGCCGCGGCGTCGGCCCGGTTACCTCGGTAGACGTGGCGTCGCTCGACGTCTCGCGCGCCACGGAGGGCGCGGAGCTGTTCAAGACGCGCTGCTCCGCCTGTCACAAGATCGAAGAACGCTACATCGGCCCGGCGCTCAGCGGCATAACCAAACGCCGGCAGCCGGAGTGGATCCTCAACATGATCCTCAAGCCGGAACTGATGTTGAAGCAGGATCCCGTGGCCATGGAACTGCTGGCGACCTACCTGACACCGATGGCCAATCAGAACATGACCTTGCGCGAGGCGGAGTCGATCCTGGTCTACTTCCGGGAACACGACAAGGATCTTCCGGACGACGCGTCAGGAGAGCCGGCCGCCGAAGCGCCCACCGAGGAGACCCGGAAGGGTCCTCCTGGAACCTATTGATTCTTGTTTGGTTCGCGGCCGCTGCGGGCGGATCGCGTTGACGGCAGTGTGACGCTCTGAAGGAGGTTCGGAAATGAAAGTGGACTTGCGCATGCGCAAATGGTCGGTGCTCGTGGGAGTCGTGGCAGTTGTGGCCGCACTCAGCGTGTACTGCGCGCAGAAACCAACCAGTACGGTCATGGGTTCCGGCGCCGACAAGGTCTATGTCGCACCTGGCACCTATGACGATTTCTACGCATTCATGTCGGGCGGGTTCAGCGGCCAGGTGGGTGTGTATGGCCTGCCCTCGGGACGCCTGCTGCGCGTGGTTCCCGTGTTCTCCCAGAACGCGGAGAACGCATGGGGCTACAGCGAAGAAACCAAGCCCATGCTGAACACCTCCTACGGGTTCATCCCCTGGGACGACGCGCACCACCCCAAGCTCTCCCAGACCAATGGTATCGCGGACGGGCGCTGGCTCTTCATCAACGGCAACAACACGCCGCGCATTGCGCGCCTCGACCTGAGCACCTTCGAGACCGATGAGATCATCGAAATCCCGAATGCCGGCGGCAACCACGCATCTCCGTTCATTACCATGAACACCGAGTATGCGGTGTCGTCCACACGCTTCAGCCTTCCCATCCCGCAGAAGGATGTGGCCATTTCGACCTACGCGGAGAACTTCAAGGGCACCATCTCGTTCGTCAAGGTTGCGCCGGACGGCAGGATGAGCATCGCCTTCCAGATCCTCGTTCCCGGCTACAACTACGACCTCGCGCACGCCGGCAAGGGTCCGTCGCACGGATGGTCGTTCTTCACCACCTACAACACCGAACAGGCCAACACGCTGCTCGAGGTCAACGCCTCCCAGTACGACAAGGACTACATTGCCGCGGTCAACTGGAAGAAGGCGGAAGAGTACGTGGCGCAGGGCAAGGCCAAGGATTGGCCCACCAAGTATTACCACAACTATATGAACCATGAGACGCAGACGACCGTGAGCGAAGTCATCAACACGGTGAAGGTTCTGAGCCCGGCCGACTGCCCGGGGCTGGTCTACTACCTCCCGACACCCAAGTCCCCGCACGGCGTGGATGTTGACCCCACCGGCGAGTACATCGCGGCCGGCGGCAAGCTCGCCACGGTGATCCCGGTGCACTCCTTCACCAAGATGCTCAAGGCCATCGAGGACAAGGCCTTCGTGGGCGAGGTGGACGGCATTCCGGTGCTGGACTACAACGCGGTCATGGCTGGCGAGGTGCAGAACCCAGGTCTGGGACCGCTGCACACCGAATTCGACGGTAAGGGGTTTGCCTACACCTCGTCGTTTATCTCCTCTGAGATCGTCAAGTGGAACGTCGGCACGTGGGAAGTCGTGGATCGCATCCCGGTTTACTACTCCATCGGCCACCTGATGGTCCCCGGCGGCGACACCATGAAGCCATGGGGCAAGTATGTGGTCGCGCTCAACAAGGTGACCAAGGACCGCTATCTCCCCACCGGTCCGGAACTCACCCAGTCCGCGCAGCTCATTGATATCGAGAGCGGCAAAATGAACATGCTGCTCGACTTCCCCACGATCGGGGAACCGCACTACGCGCAGGCGATCCCGGCGGACATTGTGATGAAGAACTCCAAGAAGTACTTCGATCTGTCCGCCAACAAGCACCCGGCCGCCATCAAGAGCGAGGCCGAGGCGCGCCTGGAGCGCAAGGGCAGCGACGTGCACGTATACATGTCGACCATCCGCACCCACTTCATGCCCGACAACATCGAGGGCGTCAAGGTGGGCGACACGGTATACTTCCACGTGACCAACCTCGAGCAGGACTGGGACGTTCCGCACGGGTTCGCCATCATCGGCAACCAGAACGCGGAACTGCTGGTCATGCCGGGCCAGACGCGCACCATCACCTGGAAGCCGGACCGCGAAGGGGTGTTCCCCTTCTACTGCACGGACTTCTGCTCGGCGCTCCACCAGGAGATGTCGGGCTACGTGCGGGTATCCCCGCGCGGCTCCAACGTTCAGCTGTCTTCCAACAAGTAGTTCAGGGCGCCATCTCCGCGCACCGGGAGGAGCCATCCTCCCGGTGCCGGAGGGGCGGCAACAGGAAGAGGACGAGATGAAACAGCGCAGCAGAATGTCCCGGCTATCCACGGTTGCCATGATTGCCACCGGGGTGCTGCTGCTGGGCGTGTTCATCGCGCCGCTGTGGGTGATCCATCTCAAGGCCCCCCAGTACCCGCAGGGCCTCGGCATACACATCTACATCAACAAGATCGACGGGGCCGCGCCACACGACCTCCAGAATATCAATGGTCTCAACCACTACATCGGCATGGCGGCCATCGAACCAGGAGAGATTCCGGAGCTGCGATTCATGCAGTATTTCGCCATCGGGCTCTCGGTTCTGGCTCTTGCTGTTGCGGTACTCCGCCGCCGCTGGTTCTTGCTGACGTGGGTAGTGGTGGCAATTGCACTTTCCGGCCTGGGCCTATATGATTTCTACAAGTGGGAGTACAACTACGGGCACAATCTCAATCCCGACGCCGCCATCAAGATAGAAGGGATGTCGTACCAGCCACCCATGTTCGGAACCAAACAGCTCCTCAACTTTCACACCACCGCGTGGCCGGGAGTCGGCGGCGCGCTGGCCATGGCCGGCGTGATGCTGGCCGTGCTGGCCGCGGGGTATGAGTTCCTGATCCGTTTTCGCCGCGAGCGGACTTCTGCGCGGGCGCGTTCCGGCGCGCATCCCCGGCAGGCCGCCATCATTTCCGCCGGTTTCTTTGCGCTTCTGGCCGCGGCCGGCTGCTCGCGCGAACCGAAGGCGATCGCGTTCAACACCGATGCCTGCGAGTACTGCGATATGACCATCAGCAACGACCGCTACGGCGCCGCCCTGGTGACCAGCAAGGGGCGCACTTACAAGTTCGACTCCATCGAGTGCATGGTGGAATCGCAAATGGAGGGGGAGGAGTTGGCCGGGGCCAGTGTGCACGCCCACTACGTGGTGACCTATGAGTTCAAGGGCGAGTTGCGCGAGGCGTCGACCGCCACCTACCTGGTCTCCGAAGGCATGCCCAGCCCGATGGGCGCCAATATCACCGCCTTCTCCAACCGCGAGGACGCGGAGCACGTACAGCACGTCAAGCCCGGCGAACTTCTGGACTGGGAGGCGGTTCAGGAGTACGCCCGGAACCGGCGCCGGGAATAGCGGCGCCGCTGGAAAGCACGTCATGGCCGCCGCCGCGATCATCCGACATACTCTGATTCCCCTCGCCGTGGCATCGGCGCTGGCCGGCGCCATCTCTCCCACGCGCGCCTCGACCGTCCGTGTCGGCCACGACGAACCCTGCACCAGCATCGCCTCCGCCCTCGCGCTCGCCGGGGCCGGCGATACCATTCTGGTGGCGCCGGGGCTGTACAACGAATTTGGTCTCATCATCGACAAGTCCATCGTGCTCGATGGCGGCGGGACCGCGGTGATCGATGCGGCCGGCCAGGGCGCCATCATCACCGTGACGGCTCCGGGCGTCACCATTCGCGGCTTCACCCTGCGCAATGTGGGCAGTTCCTTCACCGAGGACCGGGCCGCCATCCGCCTGCGCCAGGTCAAGCACGCGCGGGTGGAGAACAACCGGCTGGAGCGCGCCTTCTTCGGCATCTACGTGGAGCACTGCGACAGCGTGGTCATCCGCGCCAATACACTCGAGGGGCCGGAGACCCGCGAAACCGACAACGGCAACGGCATCCACCTCTGGTACACCAAGCACGCCCGCATCGAAGACAACCGGATTTCCGGGCACCGCGACGGCATCTACTTTGAGTTCGTGGAGAACAGCGTGGTGGCCCGCAACATGAGCACGCGCAATCAGCGCTACGGGCTCCACTTCATGTTCTCCCATCACGACGACTACTTCGACAATCACTTCGTGGCCAACGGCGCCGGTGTGGCGGTCATGTATACCAACGACGTGGTCATGCGCGGCAATACGTTCGAGGACAACTGGGGCACCAACGCGTATGGCCTGCTGCTGAAGGACATCAACCGCAGCACCATTGCGCACAACCAGTTCCGGGGCAACACGGTGGGTCTCTACGCGGAAGGGTCCGGCCATCTGCACGTGGAAGACAACGATTTCAATGCCAACGGATACGCCATCCGCATCATGGCCAATTCCATGGACAATGTTTTCACCGGCAATCGCTTCATGGACAACGCCTTCGACGTGGTCACCAACAGCCGCCAGAGCTTCAATACCTTCGACGGCAACTACTGGAGCGAGTATCGCGGCTACGACCTCGACAAGGACGGCGTGGGCGACGTGCCCCATCACCCCGTGCGGCTGTTCGCGCTGCTGGTGGAGAAGGCGCCGCCGGGTGTGGTTCTGCTGAAGAGCCTCTTCGTCTCCCTCATCGATACCGCCGAGCGCGTGATGCCGGTGTTCACACCCGAAACGCTGGTCGATTCGCGCCCGCTCATGTCGCCGGGCGCGCCCGTGCAGACCACGGCGGTGCGCCGGGACAGCCGATGATCCGGATTCAGCACCTGTTCAAGTCGTTCGACGAGCTGACCGTGCTGGATGACGTCTCTCTGGACATTCAGCCCGGCAGCGTGACCGCGGTTCTGGGGCCGAACGCATCCGGCAAGTCGACGCTCATCAAGTGCATCCTGGGCCTGGTCAACCCCGATCGGGGCCGCATCCTGGTGGACGACGAAGCCATCGCCGGGCGCTGGCACTACCGCGCCAGGGTCGGCTACATGCCGCAGATTGCGCGCTTCCCCGAGAACCTCACTGTGGACGAGCTGTTCTCCATGATCCGCGACCTGCGCGACGACGCCACCGATGTCGACATCGAACTGTTCGCACGCTTCGAGCTGGGGACCATCGCAAAGAAGCGCCTGGGCACGCTGTCCGGCGGGACGCGCCAGAAGATCGTGGCCGCGCTCGCGTTCCTGTTCAGCCCGCGTATTCTGATTCTCGACGAGCCCACCGTGGGCCTGGACCCGGTGGCTACCACCATACTCAAGGACAAGGTTCGCAAGGAGCAGGCAGCCGGCAGGACGATCCTGCTGTCATCGCACCTGGTCAACGAGGTGGAGGAACTGGCCGACCACATCGTCTACATCCTGGACGGACGGCCCTTCTTTGACGGCAGCATGTCCCAGATCAAGGAGGCGACGGCGGAGACACGGCTGGATCGCGCGCTGGTCCGGCTCATGGAGAAGGCGCGGGAGGAGAACCATGGGACACGCGGGTAAGATACTCAAGTACGAGCTGCACAACATGGCCCGCAGCAAGTGGCTGGCCGCGATTGCGGCCATGCTGTTCTTGATCACCGAGGTGTTGTTCCGCTTTGGCGGCGATCCCGGCAAGACCGTCATGAGTCTCATGAACGTCGTGCTCGTCGTGGTGCCGCTCCTGTGCCTGGTGCTCGGCACCATCTACTTCTACAACTCCCGGGAGTTCAATGAACTCCTGCTCGCGCAGCCCGTCAACCGCACCAGCATCTACCTGGGAAAGCTGGTTGGGTTCTCCGGGGCGCTGTGCCTTGCGTTCATCGTGGGGGTCGGGTTGCCCTTCCTGATCCATTCCTTCGGGCTCCGCGCCTACGCAGGCAAGATCGCCACCTTGATGGCTGTCGGGTGCAGCTTCGTGTTCATCTTCTCATCGCTCGCGTTCTATGCCGCCACCCGCTTCGAAGACCGCATCAAGGGTTTCGGCGCCGTGCTGGTTGCGTGGTTCGTGCTTGCGGTTGTGTGGGACGGCGTCATTCTGCTGTTCGTCCACGTGGCGCGCGACTACCCGTATGAACCCGGGCTGCTGGGGCTTGTCTTCCTCAATCCCATCGACCTGGGGCGCGTGCTGATACTCCTCAAGCTCGACATCTCCGCACTCATGGGCTACACCGGCGCCGTATTCAGAAACGCATTCGGCGCGCAGAGCGGAACCCTGCTCGCTGCGGTCGCCATGGTGACGTATGCAGCGGTCCCGGTGCTGCTCGGGCTGCGTACATTCCGCCGCCGGGACTTCTGATCACCGCCCCGGTTTGGGTTGCCCAACCCAGCCTGATTCACTATTATAGAGGTGCTCGGGGCTCGCCCGGGCGCCGGGGTTCAAGCCCACCATCATCAAGCATCTACTCGCCGGACCATTAGACTCAGCGCCAGCGTCACCGGTCCGGATCCACGGGTTCGCAGGCAGTTCCAGCGCCGCGTAAAGCACATGGCGCCCATTGATCACGCACCGCCGTTCGACGGCGAATAGGCGAAAGGAGACCCGGATGATTCGCAAGACCCGGATCGCCCCGCGGAAGTATCGGGCGTTCACTCAGCGCGATATCGACCGGATTCCACAGCTTCGCTTGCTCGACGCCGACCACCGCCTGCGCATGAAGGCGGTCGCCACCGTGCTTCCCTTCCGGGTGAACGAATACGTCCTGGACGAGTTGATCGACTGGACCCACGTGCCCGACGACCCCATGTTCCAGCTCACCTTCCCGCAGGAGGGCATGCTGGAAACCCCGGATCTCAACCGCATGGTCGATCTGCTCAAGGGCGGCGCTCCCGAAGAGAAGATCAAGAAGGCGGCGCGTGAGATTCAGATGAGCCTCAACCCGCATCCCGCGGGACAGATGGAGCTCAATGTTCCCCTGCTGCACGGCAAGCCCGTACCCGGATTGCAGCACAAGTACCGCGAGACGGTGCTGGCTTTTCCCAGCCAGGGACAGACCTGCCACGCGTACTGCACGTACTGCTTCCGCTGGGCGCAGTTTGTGGGCATAGACGACCTCAAGTTCGCCGCCCGTGAAGCAGAGGCGCTGGCCGCATACCTCAGGGATCACACCGAGGTGCAGAGTCTGCTCTTTACCGGCGGCGATCCCATGATCATGAAGACCGCCGTCATCCGGCGCTACGTGGAGCCGCTGCTGGATCCGGAGTTCGGCCACCTGGTGAGCCTCCGCTTTGGCACCAAGGCCACCGCGTACTGGCCGTACCGGTTCCTCACTGACCCCGACGCCGATGACCTGCTGAGGCTGTTCGAGGATATCGTCAAGGCCGGGCGGCACGTTGCCGTCATGGCGCACTACAGCCACCCGCGGGAGTTGGAGACCGCGGTGGCGCAGGCGGCCGTTCGGCGCATTCTCTCCACCGGCGCCGTGATCCGCTGCCAGGCACCGCTGATCAAGCGTGTCAACGACAACGCGGTGGCGTGGTCGGACATGTGGCGCATCCAGGTAGCCCTGGGGGCGGTTCCGTACTACATGTTCGTGGAGCGCGACACCGGCCCCAAGAACTACTTCGAAGTGCCCCTGGCCCGGGCCCTCGGCATCTTTACCGACGCTTACACGCGGGTGTCCGGCCTGGCCCGGACGGTTCGGGGGCCCTCCATGTCGGCAACCCCGGGCAAGGTGCTGGTGGACGGGGTGGCCACCGTGAACGGCGAGAAGGTGTTCGTGCTCAAGTTCCTGCAGGCCCGGGATCCCGCTTGGGTGAATCGGCCATTTTTTGCTAAGTTCGATCCAAAGGCCACGTGGCTGACCGATCTTGAACCTGCATTCGGAGAGTCCGAGTTCTTCTTTACGAAGACGATGAGCGAGATGAAGCGCCGCCACCGGCAACCCGCGTGGGGTGAAGCGACGGACGAAAGGCGCTCGCTGGTACTCTTCGGAAACGTGGAGTGGGAATAGTCGATGGCAATACCCAGACGCCGGCGCGGAGACCGAAACGGCGGCGCTCATGATACGCCCGAGTACGCGCCCGACATCAATCTCAACCTGAACGTGCGCGGCATGATGCCGTCGGCCACGCTTGCCATCCAGGAGCGTTGCGCGGAGTTGCGGGCCCAACACCGCGAGGTGTTCCGTCTGGGGCTGGGTCAGTCGCCCTTCCCCGTGCCACGCCCCGTCATCGAGGAACTCCAGGCCAACGCCCACCAGAAGGACTACCTCCCCGTGCGCGGTCTGCCCGCGCTGCGCGAGGCCGTTGCGGACTACTACCTCCGCTCGCAGGGCGTTCCGCGAACCCCGGATGACGTCATCATCGGCCCTGGTTCCAAGGAGCTGATGTTCATCCTCCAGCTCGTCTATTACGGCGACATCGTCATTCCCAGCCCCGCCTGGGTGTCCTATGCGCCGCAGGCACGCATCGTGGGCCGGCAGATTCAGTGGGTGCACACCTTGCGCGAGAACGGCTGGCGCCTCACACCGGCGGATCTGGAGAACGTGTGCCGCGACGACCCTGACAAGCCGCGCATCGTGGTGCTCAACTACCCCAGCAATCCCACCGGTTGCTCGTACACCGTGGAAGAACTTGAAGCGCTGGCCAGGGTGGCGCGCGAGTACCGCGTGGTCCTGCTGTCGGATGAGATCTACGGCGAGTTGGATTTCCAGGGAAGCCACGTGTCCATAGCACGTTTCTACCCGGAGGGAACCATCATCTCCAGCGGACTGTCCAAGTGGTGCGGCGCGGGGGGCTGGCGCCTGGGCACGTTTACCTTCCCCGAGAACATGGGCTGGTTGTTGGAGGCGATGGCCGCGGTGGCGAGCGAGACGTACACGTCCACCTCCACACCCATTCAGTGCGCCGCCGTGCGGGCATTCCGCGGCGGCACGCGCCTGGAGGAATACCTGTGGATCTCGCGGCGCATCCTCGGCGCGCTGGGTACGTGGTCAACCACCATGCTGCGGGATGCCGGCGCGCTCCTGCAGAATCCCACCGGCGCCTTCTACCTGTTTCCGGATTTCGCGCCGCTCACCGACAAGCTCGCCGCACGGGGTATCCGTACCAGCCGGGCGCTATGCGAGAAGCTGCTCGACGAAACCGGCGTGGCCATGCTCCCGGGAAGCGAGTTCGGCCGGCCGGCCACGGAACTCACGGCGCGGATTGCCTACGTGGACTTTGACGGGGCCAAGGCCCACACCGCGCTGGCGACCGTGCCCAAGGACACGCCGGTCACAGAGGAGTTCCTGCGCACGCACTGCGACCGCACGGTGCGGGCCATTGAACTGCTGTGTGATTGGCTGAAGGGGTAGGGGCTACTTCGTCGCGACGTTGAGTCGCTTGAGTTTGGCGAGAAGCGTTGTCCGCGGAACGCCTACTGAGTCGGCTGTTCGCATGCGGTTCCAGTCGTTCTTATCGAGTGCGTTCAGGATCAAACGGCGCTCATACTGCTCCACACTGCGGTCCAGGAGACCATCCCCGCGGTTCTTGCTCTTCAGGTACTCTTTGATGTTATCTGAGAGCATCGCAAACTTCACCAGATCGCCGCGCCCGATCAGCGACACCACGCGCAGGATCTCGTTGTAGAGCTCCCTCACGTTTCCGGGCCAGTCGTACAGCTCCAGCCCCTCCATGGCCTTGACGTCGATTTCGATGTAGCGGTCGGCGATGCCATTCAATGCCGCGCAGTCGCGCAGGAAGTGGCGCACGAGGAGTTGAATGTCGCGCGTGCGCAGGCGCAGCGGTGGAATGGTGAGACGGATGGGGCTGACGCGGTAGAAGAGATCGCGCCGGAACGTCCCGCGCTCGACCTCCTTCTTCAGGTCTCGATTGGTCGCCGAGATAACGCGCACGTCCGCCTGCCGGACCGCGGATTCACCGAGTCGCCGGAACTCTCCGTTCTCGAGCAGGCGCAACAGTTTCACCTGGAGTTCCTCGCTCATCTCGCCGATTTCGTCGAGGAACAGCGTGCCACCGCGGGCGGTTTCGATGAGACCCACGCGGTCGCCGTTTGCGCCCGTGAACGAGCCCTTCACATGGCCAAACAGCTCGCTCTCGACCAGGTGGACGGACAATCCCCCCGCGTTGACCGCAACAAACGCCCCATCCTTACGATGGCTTGCACCATGGATGGCGCGGGCGAAGAGTTCCTTGCCGACGCCGGTCTCCCCTTCCAGAAGGATGGGAGCGACCGACGTGGCGGCCCGTTCGGCCATGCGGATCACCTTGATCATGTCTGGATCGATGGTCTGGATGTCCTTGAAGGACCCGCGCGGGTGACGGACACGGATGGTCGCCTCGTCGTTCTCGCCAACGGGCTTTCCGCTCCGCTCCTCTTCGTCCTCGATGAGCCGCGCCAGCGCTTCCGCACTGGCGCCGAGGAGTTCCAGTTGGCGGGGCGTGACGGTGACGAGCTCTTCGAACCGTGTGCACAAAATGTAGCTGGTCGGGTCGCGCCGGTCGGTCTCTTCATGGCGACAGGGGACGGCCACGAGCGTCTTTCCCTTCGGGGTCTGCAGAACCTTGGGCTCGCCGGTGACTCCCAGCAAGGTGTTCTTGCGGGGACCGCGGTCCATCTGCCGGACGATCTCCTTGGCCTCGTTGGCGGCGATGTTGTAGGTGAGCGGCACCCGGTAGCCGCCGCCACAGCGGCCGATCACAAACAGGCTCTCGGCCCCGACGCTCTGGGCCACCTGGTACGCCAGGTCAGGCTTGAGGTCCTCGAACGGGAAGCGCGCGTCCTCGTAGACGCGACAGATCGTTTTGAGGACTTCGGCCGAGCGAACGCTGGCGCGCGTCATCGCGACCTGCAACTCGCCAGCCGCTCGCTTCAGTTCCGCCTCTACGCGATCGCGGTCGATACCCTCCAAGTTGTCGCGCAGCGCCGTAGCCTCCACCAGCCACGTATTGGCCTCATCGAAGCGCTCCTGCGGCCCCAATGTATCAATGAGCGCGATCGCAATAAGCGCCTGGTAGTAGTCGAGCTCAAGCCGCTTCGCGAGTTGCCGAGCTTCCAGGAGGGCAAGCTCGGCCATTCCTGTCGCGCACGAAGCGACATCGCATTTCGCCTGCGCAATATAAGTTCTCATCAGCTCGTAGCAATCGTGGGTCACTCCCAGAAGGCGACTCGATGCCCGCAGGGCCGCTCTTGCCTTCTCGAAACTTCCGACAGTCGTGTACGCTTCGCCAAGGACCCTCTCAGTTGCGCCTAGTTCATGGCGATCGCAAAGTCTCTTGCAAAGTCGCACGTTCCCAAGTGCGATCTCAATCGCCGTTTCCGGCCTGCCCATTCGAACGAATAGGTCGGCCCTTCTACGGCTTATCTCGGTCACGACGTCACTTCCTGCCAAGGTGGGCTGACAGACCTTCTCCGCCTCGTCAAACTGTAGCAAGGCCAAGTCGTAATTGCCCTGCTCCATGTGGTACTCGCCCAAGTACTCACTTACAATCGCGCGCACCCGGCTAGGCAGCCTATCTACAACTTGACCACCAAGGATAGAGCTCAAACATTCCTCTACGCCAGCGAAGCGGCGTCTCAAAATCTGGAGGTGTTCAAGGTTCGCAAGGCACGCGTCCCGCATTGGCGTGCTCTGTGTTACTCGCTGCCCCTCATCATCTGCACTGAGCAAGCTTATGGCGCGCCTGTAGTGCCTTTCTGCTGAGTCCCAGTCACCCAAATGTTCAGCAACGATCCCCAGATTCACGATCGCAAGCTGTTTGTTTCGCTCTACGCCCAGCGTATCAAACCGTCGAATGGCATCCTGCAGAAGATCCCGTGCTTGCAGATGATGACCAAACTTACGGCGCAATACGGCGTAGTCATTGAGCGTTGCTGCGTACGACAAATCCATACCGAACCGACGAAGACCAGACAATGCATCCTGATAGGCACATTCGGCGTCTTCATGACGCCCAATAACTGCGTACGCAAGCCCCATCCAACGTTGTGCCAGAGCACTCAAAGCGCCGTTTGCAGCGGAGCCCGATGCATCAAACGCATTCTCTAGCATTGAAACACCACGAGCGTGTTCCCCGCAGCGAACTAACAGAATTACCGCCTCAACCAAACGCGCTTCTCGCTGAATCACCGGATCGTCGCTGTGTCTCTGTTCGATCGCTGAGACTCTTTGCAGCATAACTTCCGGCGAGTCTGGCGAATGCACGCGACGAGCATAGACCAGGCCGAGCTCGGCGCGGTCACGCACGCTCGCCGGAAGATCGCGACAGGCTCTCGCTACTCTGGCGGCTGTCTTGTCAAGAAGCCGAGCGGAGACGTATAGCAGCGGCATCTCTGCCAAATACAGAAACGCGTCCTCTGACTGCGCCAGGCGAATCTCTAGGTCGTGGCTCATCAGTTGTGTATGTAGCCCATTGCCGCCAAAAAGAACCGTCCAAACGAAATCGATACAGAAACACCGGAGTCCCAAAGCCCCTTAAGCGTCTCCCTTGGTACGACTTGTTGATTGCTGGTCGCTTGCCGTGCTTCGCTACTGGCTTCGTCATGTCCATTGGCGGTATTGCTACCGCCCTCGCCTTCGATCGTGTATCTGAAGCCTCCGGTGCCATCCAGATGTCCGGCGGTGGCGATGGGCGGCGCAATAAGCAAAACTACCAAGACTGTTGCGCCAAATAGCGTCGCAAAACGCGTCCACAGACTCTTCTTCATTGCTCGACACCTCGTGGGGGAATTGTGTGGAGATTCCATCTTCCCACGGGAGAAAACGCGTGCAGATATTTCGGGGTAAAGCGAGCCTTCATGGCTTCGGCCTTCCTCATGCCATCGAGCATTCCCACCGGGACTACTTCCCGGCTCTTCCCTGAGTTTGCCCTCGCTCGCCCTTAGCGACAGGTAAACAATAGTTTACCGCCATTCAGGTGTTGCCGTCAAATCTGGTCTCACCCTGCGAGCGGCGGTCTGCACACGACTCCCGACCGCACATCCCATCAGCGGGGCTCCTCGTGGAGCCCGTCGAACCAGGTCCCGGTGTCAATTGTTCGACACGGCCAGCACCTCAAGTTCGCCGTAACGGGTTGAGATGCCATTCACTGCGTTCGAACCCAAGCCCGGAAGCTGGTGTCGACATATCGACACTAGTCCGATCTCGGGATCCTTTCAAGCCACCGAACGATTGTGATTTTGGGAACAAGGCTCTTAAGGAACCGGCAGACACGATTGGGAGCGATCACCGGGACCCTATCGTGAACCACAGCACACCTGAGTCCGCGATCGGAAATTAGGGGACAGCGCGCGCCGCACCCGTGGGAATGTCGCCGTCTTTCCTACAGCACGGCCGCCCTAAGCCACCGATTCGACTAATTCGTTGTTGAGAATATGGTTACGACATCGAGGCAGGCTTCCCGGGACCCAAAAACCAACCTGGACCTGCGGGATCTCGCCTTGCCGGCATCGGCGCCGGCGCGTCAGTGAGAAAAAACGAGGGAAGAGACCAAGTTGGTTCACGGGACCGAGAGCGCCTAATTCACTATCACAACTACAGTTACGAATCACTCCTCGCGTGGTCCGGCCTCGACGTTGACCCACGATGCCAAGTTACCTGCCCACGGCACCCCGATTGCCTTAGTCCCCAGTGCCTGACAAATGGTCTCGGAGGAGGTGGACAGAATGTCCCGCAAGAATCTAAAGACGAAACTCATCACCTTGCTTGCTTGCACAGCTCTGCTCTTTGCTGCACTTGGCTGCGAATCGGTCACGGGACCGAGCTCTCCCGACAGCACTCTGCCCACCTCCGACGGGGCTAGCTTCGCCAACACCGACGGCATAAGCGGCTAACCGCCGCCTATCATCGGCTGGGCTGCAGAGTGCCCGCATCGACAGAACCGATGCGGGCACTCTGTCTTTCTATCAACCCCGCCTCACGGACAAACACTGAGTACCCGATTCGGCCAAGAAACCGTCGTGCCAACCCCTCTTGCTCCAAATTTGCGATGATGCTACGGATGTCATCTTCATAAGACTCTAGAATGCGTCCGGCATCCTCCAAGCGTCCACAACGAGCATAACCGCGAAACATCACGGGCAGCATGTCAAGGCGTGTTGACATTGGCAAGCGACCGACGAGATCATCACACGCGGCAAGCAATCGCAACACCTCTGCCCGCGGGCTTCGCTGATGGAGGGAATAAGTCAACTCCGCGAGACTATGCTTTGCTCTTGCTTCTACGTTTTCAAACTCACGGTAGGTCTTTCGAACACTCTTGAGCAGCCTTCCACACGCTTCAACTTCTCCCATAAGCAGAAGTGCCCTGGCCTCGCCAGATGCAGCACGCATTGCATCGTCGCGACGCCCGCCTTGCAAACACTTGCGGCGCGCATAAGAATAGACATCGTACGCTTCTCGCCAACGACCCAACCGTAGCAACTGATCGCCACTGCCCAAGGTCAGCGAGCCCTGTTCTCCTATATCGGATGTTTGCTTGAGTGCCGCCACAGCACCAACGCCCAACACGCGAGCCCTACGACTCCCAATCAGTTCATGCAAGTCATGCTGAAGGGCGCTCGCCTGCACAAAATCGGACTTCCGTGACGTCTCGCGCAATAGAGGCATCGCGCGGTTGTAGTATCGCACTGCGTTTCCAAACGCACCGTAACGCTCTGAATAATAGGCCACGCGCCACCACGAGCTTGCCAGCAAAGCCTTTTGCCCAAGGTACTGAGCCACCCACAACCCCTTCTCACGATACTTGATGGCCCGTGCGTGATCCCCAACCTCGCAATATGCAGACGCCGCTTGTGCGTACAGCTGGTACTGCCTGAGAAGCAAGCGCTCTCGGGCAACCGATCGCATCGTAGTCGCTGCGATCCGAAGTGCCTGTTCCGGCCGACCAGAATCGACCTCGGCAATCACCCGAAGTATCTGGATCATTGCCAACTCATCGATGAAGAGACAATCTGCCGCAATGTCGTGCGCCCTGTTCAAGTATCGACCGGCCGCGGGAGTCGCTAACCCTGGCTGGAGCAACGCCTGGTACACGGCGAGCTTGCATTGTTCACGCGGCGTCAGGCGGTGGGCGTTACGTTGCACCCGGGCGGCAACCTTCAGGCCGACCTTGTGCAGACTCATGTTGTACAGGGCGAGCATGTGCTCGACTTGGAGTCGAGCCACCAGCGCCTTGCTGGTCTTTGGTGCATTCTTGAGCGC
>JAOUHG010000021.1 GCA_029865265.1 Candidatus Krumholzibacteriia bacterium
CTTCTCAGCGCGAAATGATGCCCGCGCCGAGCAGGGCATAAATGACCGACCCGGGTATCGACCCGAGGAAGACGCTCAGCAGATGGACGCGCAGGGGAACACCGTACACGCCCGCCAGCGCGGTGGCCAGGCTTCCGCCGGCCCAGGGGAGCATGCGCAGGATGACCAGCGACATTAGGTCCGTGCGCGCAAAGCGACGCGCCCAGGCGGGCATCGCACTCACCCGCTTCTGAATGCCCACCTCTCGCTCGCCCCTGCGAAACACGTAATACATTCCGGTGCCACCCGCGAGTCCGGCGCCAAGGTTCAACGCCACCGCGAGTGCCAGCGGAAAGAGCATACCGTTTACCACCGGAATCACGCTGGACCCCATCGGGGTCGCGATGGTCATCGTCTGCAATGTCAGCGCGGCCAGGGGAGCCATGACGCCGAACGCACGCACGGCGCCGGCCGGGTCGCTCTGGGAGTTCATCCACAGCCTGCCGGCGATGCCCACTGCTCCCACCGCGACGAGTGTCCAGAAGAACGAGGAACGGACGGTCTGCGATAACGCGCTCCGGAGCGTTCGTTCTGCAGGCCGCTTCATGCCACGATTCTGAAGGGGGCGGGCCTCGTGGTCAAGCCTGGCACAACGAGATGCTCCTTGTCGGCCCGGCCGTGATGGCGAATAATGAGCCTTCCATCCGCAGGAGGTTCACCCGACGTGTCCACAGTCCCGCCGCAAGAGATCCGTACGCCCGACGCCGGCTCCCGCTGGACGCGCGGACCGCGTCACCTCGGGCGCTTCTGGCGGCGCCTCTCCGATGGGCTCGAAGTCCAGCAACTGTGGGATCAGTTCCGCTCCGAGGCCCGCACCAGCTACGAACTCTACCGGTTGGACGTCGACGAAGAAGACCTGGGGAAGATCCGTGGCGTGCGCGGGTGGACGCGGGTGGCGCGGGCATGGTTCTGGGCCATCGCGATGAAACTCTCGCCGGCACGTCGGGTACTGCTGGTGCTGGCGCTTTTCTTCGGCGTGTTCGGGCAGTGGCACTTTGCGTTTCGTGACGCGGAACTCGATCTCAACTTCCGCAGCCTCGGGTTCCTGCTGCTCCTCGTCGTGCTCGTGCTCGAGCTGGCGGATCGGGTGACCATGAAGCGCGATCTCCAGATCGCGCGTGAGATCCAGCGCTGGCTGGTCCCCAACGAGGCGCCGCGCGTGGCCGGCATCGACATCAGCTTCACCACCCGCCCGGCCAACACCGTGTCCGGCGACTACTACGACGCGTTCCTGCTGGACGAACAGAGCAACAGATTGCTCCTCGTGGTGGCGGATGTCGCCGGGAAGAGCGTGCCGGCGGCCCTGCTGATGGCGTCGTTCCACGCGTGCCTGCACTCCTGCGCGCGCGACTGCCACGGGCCACCGTCACTCGCCGTGCGCCTCAACGAATTCGCCTGCACGCGCAGCCTGGGCGGACAACGGTTCACGACGGCGTTTCTGGCCGAGCTCGATCTCACCACGCGCGTGCTCCACTACGTCAACGCGGGGCACAACCAGCCGGTGCTCCGGCACCCGGAAGGCAGCACGGAGCGGCTGGAGCGCGGCGGGATGCCCTTCGGCATCGACCCGGGGCAGCACTACGCGTCCGGCACCGTGACCCTGGCACCGGGTGAACTTCTGTTTGTCTTCTCCGACGGGCTCGCGGAGGCGGTCGACGCGGGCGACCACGAGTTCGGCGACGCGCGCGTGGTGGATGCGGTGCGCGCGTTGGACAACACGCACGCGGCGGCGGCCATCGGTTCGTTGCTGGACCAGGTCGACCGGTTCGTCGGCGGCACCCGCCAGAGCGACGACATCACCTGCCTCGCCCTGCGCGTCGAGTAGACGCCGGTGCGTTCGCGCGGGAGGCTGTCTTGAAGTAGAGACCGAAACTCCCCCGGAGAACCCTCCGGGGGAGTTCGTTTGTGGACCGAAGGCGGATGCCTTCGAATCCATCTTGCCCTCAGGATCGAATCACCGCGTCAGCACGGCCTTGCGAACCAGCGTCTGCTTGCCCGTGGTCAGGCGGACGAAGTAGATGCCCGATGCCACCGAGGTGCCCGAGGCATCGGTCCCATCCCACGTGGCCGCGTGGACGCCGCCAGGAAGCTCCTCGTCCACGAGACGCCTGACCAGGCGGCCGCTGACGTCGTAGACGGCCAATCGCACCGGCGCCGGCGCGTTGAGCGTGAACTCGATGCGTGTGGCCGGGTTGAACGGGTTGGGAGCAATCGACAGCGCCACATCGCGGCGGATCGGCGGGGTATCCGGCGTGAGCATCGGATCACCCGGGTCCTTGTAGACCGGGCGGACATAACCGTCGCTCAGTGTGTTGAGGAAAGCCACGAGCGCGTCGATTTCGCGCTCGCGCAACCCCGCGTTTCCGAAGTCGGTGAGGTTCACGTTGGTGGGTACTTCCGGTTCCAGCCGGTGGCCCACGTTTGCATTGGCGCAGAACTCCACCATCCCCCGCAGCGACTTGAAGAGGCCGTTGTGTCCATAGGGGGCGGTGAGTGCCACGTTGCGCAGCGTGGGCACCTTCATCTTGCCCATCAGTTCCGGAGCATTGAGTACGGCGCCCAGGCCGCCGTCAACCCACGCTTCGCCGGCCGGGTTCAGCCGTGGCGGAAGGCTGTAGTACGGATTGTACGGGTTCCTTGGAACGCCGACGTTGTGGTAGCTGAAGTCCGTGAACAGGGGGGGAGATCCTCCTGCGCCGGGAGCGCTCGGATGGCAGCCGCTGCAACCGCCCTTGCCCTCGAATAGCGCGAGGCCCGCCGCTTCGCGACGGCCCAGGGGAGCGGTTCCTTTCAGGTAGTGGTCGTACTTGGAACTGAACGGATTGAGTTCCTTGCTGTGCTCGTACGCCGCGATGGCGTTGGTGATCATCCCGTACGCCGCCTCTGCGTCGTTGAAGCAATCGTCACCGTAGACCTCTTTGAACAGATTGGCGTACGAAGACATGCTCACTTTCTGAACCACGTTGATCAAACTGTAGTTGTTCATTTCCAGCGGATTGACGAAGGGATGCCTCGCCTGCTCCGGCAGGGTTGCGGCGCGGCCGTCCCAGAACTGCCCGCCGACGAAGCTGCCGCTGGCGGCGTCGTAGTGAAACGCCGGGCTGTGACTGCAATATGCCACCGTGGGTGCGTTACGATTTCCGCATACGTCGTTGACGGCGCCCGTGGAAACGGGGTTGATTCTGTTGGGGTCCGCGAACCCCGTTGCGGGGCTATGGCAACTGGCACAAGACCGTCCGGTCGGATAACTGAGGTTGGTGTCAAAGAAGAGCAGCTTGCCGAGCTCCTCCGTGGTTGGGCAATAAGCACCGTCCGGGCTGGCGCGAGTTGCGTCGACGAGAGGCAGCGTGCCGGGCTGCTCTTTCGTCAGTGCGGTCGGTGTGCTGATGGCGCCCGCAATGAACAGGCATAGCAGGCAGACCAGTGCCACCGAAACGTACCGTATCGCGTGCATGACAAACTCCTTTCTGCCCTTTTCACGACGATTGTCCACTCCGCGGCAGACTGCAATCATGCACGTGCATCATTTTGACTGTTGACTGTTCAAACGGTCCTCTGCGCATCGCGGGTGGCGTGTCGTGGACACCGGGAGTTGTTGCGAGCAGGCGGGAACGGAAGAGGATATACGATTCTTTCAGCCAGACCCTCGCCGCTTCCGCGGCGGTGCTGGTGCATTGCGGTGCTGAAACGCCGGAGGATCTCGCATCCGGCGCATCGCGCCCATTCTGGGTGCATCCGGCGCGGGGGCGCAATGATGCAACCGTATCATTCGGCCCTAGCGGGAGATGACGAACGTCCCGTCGGCCCCGGCGGCGTGCGCCGGACCGCGGCCTACGATGACGATGCAATCACTCGTCGTGAAGGGCGTGCCGTCCCAGAGCTCTCCCGAGAGTGCCAGCACGCGGGAATCGCCCGCGCTCACAGGTCCCAGCGCGGCCACGATCTCGCTGGTCTCAAAATGCAGTACCAGGTCGGCCAGTCCGTCCGCCCCGTCCACGGGACACGCGCAGCCGCCGTCTTCGCCGGGTCCGGAGACATCGTCGGAGTGGCTGCGCAGCGGCGCCACGCCGGCCAGACGCAGCGTCGACACGTCCACGTCGTCCACCGGTGTGATGCCCGTGCCCAGCAGGGCCACGGGAAGGACGCCCATCGACTTTGGATTGAGCGGATTGCGGCACGAGCCGGGCTTGATGTCGAGTGCAAGCGACACCGGTGTGTACTCGTAGGTGAAGTTGTCGATCACGAACACCCGGGCGGCGGTGTTGCCCCCCACAATGATCTTCGACACCGGCTGTTCCGACGCGGCCGAGATGACGAGCCGCGAGCGGTCGTCACCGGGAAAACCACAGGTCCCGTCCCGGGTCAGTGCACGCTGGGTGATGGTTGCACTGGTCCCGTCGGGGTGGATCAGCGTGAGGAGCACGGTGGCGTTGACGCCGATCTGCACCTCGACCGAAACCGCGCACGGCGGCGCAAGCGGCTGCGGGAAGTTGGCGTGGATGGGAAAGCCCGACAGCCCGACGGTGGTGCCCACGCCCGACGCCAGCTTCTGATCGGCGTTCGCGGGGTCGACGCACGCGCTGGTGCTGGAGTTCTTCACGAGTCCCACGACCGCGTTTGGATACTGCGTGGATGACGCGGTGAACACGACACCGGTTGCGGCATCGACGTATGGATTGATCACCATCGATCCGGCGAAGCCCAGCGAGGGCGTTTCGAAGTCGATAACCCGGGTCACCACCGCGGCCGCATCCGGCGCCGCCGCAGCGCCGACGGATGACCCGGTAGCAACCTCGCGGTCATCGGCATTGCTGTTCCCGTCGATGATGGCGTTCCAGTCGTAGTCGACATGGCGCCCCCGCTCATCGCTGGCGCTGGTGGTGGCATTGGTGAGGAGGGAAGCACCCGACGGGGTGTCAGACGCGGGTTGCTGCTGACAGGCGGCGGCGATCAACAAAAGGGCGGTCGGCGCAAGCAGGTAACGCATGATACGAACCTCCAGTCTCGCTCCTGGAACGCGCGAAGGATGCGTGAATCAAGGAGCAGTCACGTTCACGCGGTCGGCGGGTCAGTATTCTAGCCCGGATGACTGGATGATGCAAGTCCCGCCGGACCGGCGGTCCGCGGTGTAGTCGCCACGGACACCCTGGGGAAGGAGCGCGGCTGTCCCCGGGGAGGAGTGGGGCTTGAGGGGAAGCGAGCAGGGGGGTTGAACCGAGCAGCGTCCGGGCGGCCACGCCGGAGTTGACTGTCAGCTCGTTCGCTTTGAACGCACCCTGGCACGTCGTTTCCCGTGTTGGCAATTGCCGTTGCGCACCGGGACGTTCTATTCTGCGGGTGACACGGTGTGTGAACCGGTTGCATGCACGCGATAGTTGGTTCAATGACCTTCTCTACAACACCCTCGGACATGTTCGATCCCGCGGGAGACACCACTCTGCGGACGAACGTGTGCGTCATCGGTTCCGGTTTCTGCGGGGCCATCATTGCGGTCGAACTGGCCACGGCCGGTATCGACGTCCTCCTGCTGGAGGCCGGCTCGGAGGCGCCCGACCACCGCCTCGACGCCATGCTGGACCGCGTGGATGTGTCCGGTGGCACCGAGCTTCATTTTGGGTTTGCGCGGCAGCTCGGCGGCGCAAGCAATTTGTGGGCGGGGAGGCTGGCCGCGCTGGATCCGATCGACTTTGAGCAGCGGGCATGGGTTCCTCACAGCGGTTGGCCTCTGTCCATGCAGGACCTCGAGCCCTGGTACCGCCGCGCGGGAGAGATCCTCGGACTCCAGGATTCGGGTCTCCTGGCGGCACCGGGCCACACGCGCCCGCGCTTCCTGTCCGCCGGAGCAATCGAGTTCAAATTGTTCCAGTGGGCGAACCGGCACTTCAATGCGGCCGACTACCTGAGAGAGGCCGCGCGCAGGATGGACCGGTTGCGCGTTATGATGAACGCGCCCGTCGTGCGTCTGTGCGAGCGGGGCGACGCGGGATCGGTGGAGACCGCCGAGGTCGCGCTGCCGAATGGAAAGATCGTCCGCGTGCACGCGCGGCGTTTCGTGGTCGCCGCCGGCGGCATCCAGACGCCGCGTCTGCTGCTCAACTCGACGGCGGTGCGTCCCGCCGGCATCGGCGGCGACGCCGTCGGCCGCTATCTCTCCACCCACCCCAAGGCCAACATGGCCACGGTGATCCTCATGAAGCGTGTTTCGACCCGCCACCCGCTCTTCTCGGACCAGCCGTCCAATGGGGGCACCGCCCGCTGCGGGGTGGGCTTCACCGCGGCCGCCCAGCGCGAGCACCGGCTGCTCAACCACTACGTCCAGGTCCTGCCGTTCGCGGAGTATCGCGCCAACAAACTCTTCGACGCCTGGCGCGGATCACACGCGTTCAATTCTCCCCTGATCGATCGCTCGCCGTTGATCAGCGGTTTCATCCCGGGGGCAGGGAAGATTGCATTTGAGATGATGGGCCGGCTGGGCGGTATGCAACGCCGCGCACGCAAATTCATCCTGCGCGCGTTTCTGGATCAGTATCCCAACCCGAACAACCGCGTCACGCTTTCCGGCAGGCGGGACGCATTCGGGATGCCGCTGGCCGACGTGACGTGGACCTTCTCGCCGGAGGATCGTGCCTCCGTCATCGCATTCTTCGAGCTGCTGGAGCGGGAGATGCGGGCGGACGATGTCGCGCGCATGGACTACGGCCGCCTGCGCACCGCGCAGGCGTGGCCCCTGATTGGAATTCACTCGCACTTCATGGGGACGACGCGGATGGGCGACGACCCGCGCACATCGGTCACCGACCGCGACTGCCGGATCCACGGGTGCGACAACGTGTTCGTTGCCGGCCCGTCGCTGTTCCCGGCCTACGGCTACGCCAACCCGGTGTACACCATCGCCGCGCTGTCGCTGCGCCTGGCGGAGCACCTCAAGACGCGACTCCCGTAACCCCGTCAGGTGGCTGCGGGCGTCACCGGCGCCGGATGCTCCGGGTTGCGTGCTTCCGGCCACGGGGGCAGGATGCGCAGCAACACGGCGAGGATCAGCAACGGAAGCACGAGCATCGCGATGGCCGTGAGCAGACCCTCGATGCCCAGAATGGACATCTTGTAGGTGGTGAGTCCGCGCAGGCTCTTGGAGAAGAGCTGTCCGCCGATCACCACGTTCCAGCGCGTGGAGAAGATGCCCACCTGAACCAGGATTGCGGAAAGGAAGTACAGGGTCCGCCGCAATTCGGCGGGGAAGCGGAACAGCTTCACCACCACGATGGCGATCAGTGGCACCACCATGCCCATCAGCAACTGGATCACCACCAGGCTCACGAAGAGGCGCCCTTCCACCAGCTGGCCCAGAATTTCAATGGACTCCTCGGACTCGTAGATGCGGTGGACGAAGTCCAGGATCTCCAGCGAGAAGTCCACGATCATTGCGTAGAAGAGGTAGCTCGCCAGACGGTCCAGGCACGACATGTCGATCTGGGAGCCGCGCATGGGGGTGACGATCATGTAGATCAGCAGCACCAGCGCGATGCCCGACACGATGGCGGAGAACAGAAACACGATGGGCATGAGCACGCTGGACCACCAGGGATTTGCCTTCACCGACCCGAAGATGAAGCCCACGTAGCCGTGCAGCAGGAATGCCGACGGGATGCCGATGATAGTGATGGCCTGCACGGCGCGGCGGTCGAAACGGATTGCCCTGTCGGAGACGTCGAAGGAGAACAGCGATATCACGCGGTGCACGAACTTCGTGAAGCCGCGCTCCTTTCGCGCCCACAGGATGAGATCCCTGCGGTAGTCGAACCACATCTCCAGCAGCAACACCGCCATCAGGTACCACGCGTACACGAAACCGAACATGGCCATGGCGGAGCGTGTGTTCGGCGTGAGGAAGATCTCGAACGACTTCTCCGGGTGTCCCAGGTGGGCCAGCAGCGGCAGGGGCGCCACCAGCAGGAACGCCAGGGCGGTGAGCATCGCCAGCCGGTACACGGGCTGCAGTTCCTTCACCTTGAACACCTTGACCAGCGAGGCCAGGATGAAGGCGCCCGCCACCAGCCCGGTGACGTACGGATAAACCACCACCAGAATGCTCCAGTGGAGTTCGATCTCGTTGGGGTAGATGAACCCCTGAATGTCGTTGAACGAAGTACCCACTAGTTCACCTCACCGTCCAGGTTGGCGTAGAACACCTTGGGTTCCGTGTTGAGGTACGGCTTGAGGATCCCGATGCGGTTCATGCGCAGGAAGCGCTGCAGCGGGCTGGGCTTCTTTCGCACCTCGCCGAACACGCGCGCCTGGGTGGGACACGCCTCCACGCAGGCCGGCAGCAGCCCCTGGGTGATGCGGTGGTAGCAGAAGGTGCACTTCTCGGCGGTCTTGGTTTCCGGGTGCAGGAAGCGGGCGCCGTACGGGCACGCCTGGATGCAGTAGCGGCAGCCGATGCAGTAGGAACTGTCCACCAGCACCACGCCGTCGGGCGACTTGTAGGTGGCGCCCACCGGGCACACCTGCACGCACGGCGGATTGTCGCAATGATTGCACAGCTTGGGCACGAAGAACGTCCGCAGCGGATTGGGAACCTCGCCGTCGTCGGTGAAGCCGTTGATGGCGCCGTCGGGGCTGTCAACCACCGTCTCGCCTTCGGCCGTGATCCGGTAGCGCTCCACCCAGGTGCGGAAGTACGCGGATTCGCGCGGTACATTGTTCTCCGTCTTGCACGCCTCCACGCAGCGCCCGCACCCGATGCACTTGCTGGTGTCGATGCCCATGCCCCAGTAGTGCTCGCCGGGCTTGTAGCCGTTGGCCAGCACCCACACCGGCGCTTCTTCCATCTCCTTGCTCGCCACCAGGGTGCGGGGAACCAGCAGCGCGGCGATGGTGCACAGCGCCTTCTTGATGAAGTCGCGCCGCGGGAGTTCCTGGTTTTCGGGCGTCTGGCTGGTCGTGATCTGTACGTCGTTCATCGGCGGGCCTCCGGATGATGCGGGTAGTGGCACTGCCAGCACACGTAAGGTTGGCCGTGTGTCTCGAGGTCGACGCGTGGTATCTCGGCACTGCTGTCCGCGTTGGTATCATGGCAGCCGCCGCAGAACTCACGCGCGGAAGGTTTTCCGGGCAGATACTGGCGCGGGCTCACCCGGTGCTCCTCGGGTGCGTCGTGACAATCCGTGCACTCCAGGTACACGTGTGGCGACGACTCCTTGCTGCGCGCGATGGAGGCGTGGCACGCGTTGCACTCCTTGGGCGTCTCCGGCGGCACCGGATCGTGCGGGTCGTGGCACGTGATGCAAGGCTTGAGCGGGTTGTGCGAGACGGAGACGATCTGCGGAAAGCCCGTGGGCCGCGACTGCAGGTACTCGTGGCAGATGGGGCAGTAGCCACGATCGCGCGGTGCGGGCGGAACGCCGGAATCGGGGTCGTTGGCGTGGACCAACGCCGCGCCGTGGCAGATTTCGCACGCGAGGTCCTCGTGGTAACCCTGGGCCTTGGTGTCGACGACGTCGTCGTGACAGTCGTTGCACAGCGCGCGGCCCGCGTAGACCAGCGGGACGGCGGCCGCGTCATCGAGCGCCGATGCGCGGTAGTGTCCCATCCTGCCGAAGTCCGCCGGCACCAGCAGGCGCTTGACCGGCGCGAACACTACGATGATGACGGCCAGGACGACCGCAAGCCGTTTGACCTGTTCGGGCAATCCCTTCCACAGACCGACGAGCCTCGATACCCAATCTTCCGCCGGCATGATCGGCGCCTTTCCTGCGGCCTTTCCGGAGATGAAACCGCAGCGGCTCCCCGCTGTCAATGTGGAATTGTGGATCGTCTACTCCGCTGTTCTCGCCGGGGCGGGAAGTATTCACCGCGTGGCCCGGGGAGCCGGACTCATTCCGTCCACCAGCTGACTGAACAGGGGGGTACGCCTTTGGTCCCCCTTGCCCGCGTGCACGCCAGCCGGAAGGTCCTCGTTCACCAGGCTCCGCACCAGCCGGCCGGTGACGTCGTAGACGGCCATTCGCACCGTCGCCGGAGCCACCAGCGTGAAATTGTGGCCCTGGCCCTGCGCCTGGCCGACCACCTGATGGCCGGGGGGTTCGTCAGGGGAGGATGAACGACTCGGCGCGCGCCAGGTCTTCGGGCGTGTCGATGTCGAGATAGTTACAGGGCTCGCCGGCCTCAACCGCGGTCACCTGGTCGCGGAACCTCTCGAAAATGACGCCCCCGCCAGCGCCGTCGCCGAGCGCGAGGAAGTCGTCGAAGCGTTCGGCGGGAATCACCCGCGGGTGGCGCCATACGCCTGCGCACAGCGGCACGGTGAGTTGCCCGGTTGCGCGATGCGCATCGAGGACCGCGTCGGTGATTGCCGGGGCCACCAGCGGCATGTCAGCCAGGAAGACAGCGGCCGCGCTGGCGTCACCGGGAAGAACGCGCAGGCCCGCCTTGAGCGAGGTGATGTGCCCGCGTACGGCGTCCGGATTGTGCACAACGGACACGCGCGCTTCGTGCGCGAAGGCGCCGCGAACCGCGGCCTCCACGCCACTACCCGCATCACCCACCACAACGACCACCGCATCCAGCGACGCCGCGAGACAATTGGCCAGTGTCCGCAGAATGACGGGTTGCCCGCCCAGCGGCCGCAGCAGCTTGTCGGACCCGAAGCGTTCACCACGCCCGGCTGCGAGCACCACGCCGATGATCACGCGCGCAACGTCCCGATGATCTCGGCCAGGATGGCCACCGCGATCTCCGCGTCGGTCTGCGCACCGATGTCGAGTCCGACCGGGGAATGAACGCTTGAGAGCGCGTTCGCGGATACGCCTTCTGCGGCCAGTGCCGCGAACATGCGGTCGCGCCGGCTGCGCGAACTCAGCACGCCGACGTAGCGGCACCCGGCGCCCAGGCAGTCGCGCAGCGCCGCGAGATCACGCTGGAAGCTGTGCGACATGAGCACCACGCACGCATCCGGCGGCGGCGAGAACCCCCGGGTTTGAATCTCGATGCCGGGCATGCTGCGGAACAGGTCCAGGAATGCGGGGCGCCAGTCCGCCAGGTGCACCACGAAATCCATGTCGGCGGCAAGCGCTGCGATACGGCGGGCGAGCGGCGTGGCGCCAAAGAGCACCAGCGGTGTCAGGGGTGCGATTCTCTCGATATGAAGGGACTCACCCGGCCGCGGCGTCCCGGTCTCCACGCGCAGGTCGCCGGTTTCGGTGTCGTGCACCAGGAATACCGCCGGCCCCGACTTCAGGTGCGCGCCCAGCTGCGCGTAGGTACGTTTGTGCGCCGGTCCGATCGGTTCCAGCAGCAGTGTCAGCGTGCCACCGCAGCCGGTGCCGCTGCCCATGAGTTCGTCCATGGCGCCGGTGGTGTCGATGGTGACGGTGAGGGGCTTTTCCGACGCACGCGCCTCGTCGGCGCGCGCGATGATCTCCTGGTCCGCGCACAGCGCGCCGAGGTTGCCGTGCACGGGTTCGATACCGCCGGGCGCGTACAGCGCCTGCTGGCCGGTCTTCTTGTAGGTGTGGCCGCTGGCGCCGATGATGGTCGCCAGAACGCCGTCTCTGGTGCGCAGGATGCTATCGAGCAGAGAGAAATTCATCGAAGATGCGCAGCAGGAAGTTTCGCGCGACGCTCTTGCGGTGCGCGGGTGGGAAGAAGAGGGTGTCCATGGGCTTGATGGCCGCGTAGACGGTGTCGGCGACGCCCTTGAGCTGGTCGCGCGCGACCTCCTGGCGGAACACCGGAATCGACGGCGCCACCGCCGTCACGGCCACCGAGACGCGCAGCGTTTCGCCGGCGCCGTCGATGCTCACCGCGACCCCCACCTCCGGGAAGTCGAACGAATCGCGGATACGTAACTTCCGGTAGCGCGAGAAGCGCTCCTTCGCCGGAACCTCCACGTGGGTGAGGATCTCACCCTTCATCTTGAAGGGGGCGATGCCGTCGTCGCTGTAGAGATCCTCCAGGCGCAGCGAGCGTGTTTCCCTGCCGCACAGCGTGACGCTGGCGCCCAGCACGATGAGCGCCGGCGCCAGGTCCGAGCACAGCGTGGCGAAGCAGCGGTTGCCCCCGCTGGCCACGCGGCACACGTCGGCGTCCTTCTTGAGACACGATCCGGTGGCCTCGCGCCAGAACGATCCGCGGTCGTAGTACCGGCAACGCGTATCCTGCAGCAGGTTTCCACCCACCGTGGCCATGCCGCGGATGATGGGTGTTGCCACCACGCCGGCAGCCTCGCGGAGCGCGGTGAGCCCGCCGATTTCGGGCGCGCGTTCCAGCTCGCACAGGCGCGTGAGCGCGCCGATGCGCACCACGTCTTTTTCGCGCGTGACGCCGGTGATGCCGTCCACGCCGGCCAGCGATACCACGGCCCCGGGTGAGAACTGCTCCCGCTTGAGTTTGGGAACCAGGTCCGAACCCCCGGCGATGACCATCGCGTGCCCGCGCGTGGCGAGCATCTCGGTTGCCTCCGCGAGCGTACGCGGCTGCAGCAGTTCAAACGGTTCGATTCTCAGCATGCTCCGGAACCTCCACCCGGACCGGTTCAGGGAAGGGGAAATCGATCACGCTGCGCGGGCCCACCCGCTGCGACTTGCGCTCCAGCGCGCGCAGCACCTTGTCGGGTGTCACCGGGATCTCGTCGAAGCGCACGCCGATGGCGTCGTACACCGCGTTCACCAGTGCGGGCGGCACCGGCAGCAGCGGACCCTGCCCAACCTCCTTGGCCCCGAAGGGCCCTTCCGCGTCGCCATCCTCTATAAGGAAGGTCTCGATCTCCGGCGTTTCCATCATGGTGGGCGTCTTGTAGTCCAAGAGCCCCGCGTTGCGCAGGAGCCCCTCGCGCGTGAACGCCATCTCCTCCATGAGCGCCTCGCCCAGTCCCATGTACACGCCGCCCTCCACCTGTCCCTCCACGTTGACGCGGCTGATACATTTCCCGATGTCGTGCGCGATCCACACCTTCACCGGGTACACGCGCCCGGTGTCGGTATCGACGCGAACCTGGATGGCGCAGGCGGTGTAGCTGTACGCGGGCGACGGTCCCACGCCCGCACCCTTGAAGTCGCCGTACTGCGGCCGCGGCGTGTAGCTGCCGGTGAAGGAGAGCATGCCCTGCGCGGTCTCCGCGTGCTTGATGGCCTCCTCCAGGCTGATCGATCGCGACGGATCGGACTTCACGAACACACGCCGCTCCGCGAAGCCCAGTTCGCCCGCTTCCGCTTCGAGGGCGCGCGCCGCGGCTTCCGCCAGCGCGTCGCGCAGCCGCTCCGCCGCCTGGCGCGCGGCGTTGCCCATCATCATGGTGACACGGCTGGAGTAGCTGCCCAGGTCGGGCGGGACCGCGTCGCTGTCGCGCAGAACCAGGCTGACTTCGCGCGGCGCGATGCCGAGCACCTCGGCCACGATCCACGCCAGCACCGTGTCCGCGCCCTGGCCGATCTCGGTGTGGCCCGAGTATGCGGAGATCTTGCCGGAGCGGTCCGCCTTGACCACCACCTCGGAGTGGGGCATCTCGTTCCAGTAAATGGGCAGTGCCGCGCCGGAGATGTAACAGCCCACCGCGATCCCGATGCCCTCGCCGAAGGGCAGGGCGCCGTGCTTCGCGGCGTAGCCGGACGCGTCGACCACCCGACGCAGGCACTCGTCGAGCGCGCACGACGTGACACGCAGGTGGTTGACCGTGGTGGAGTGTGGCGCAATCAGGTTCTGGCGGCGCAACGCGTCAGCCGGCAAGCCGAGGTCCTCGGCCACGCGGTCCAGGTGGCACTCCAGCGCAAAACGCGGTTGCGGTGTTCCATGCCCGCGCTTGGGGCCGCAGGGCGGCTTGTTGGTGTAGAAGCGCACCACCTCGGCCTTGTAGGTGCCGAAGCGGTAGGTGGTGGGCTGCAGCGCGCCGTGGTAGTACGCGGCCGCCGTGCCGAAACTGCCGTAGGCGCCACCATCCAGGAACGCCTTGAAGTGCACCGCCGCGATGCGCCCGTCGCGGATACCGGTGCGGATCCACATGAGGGACGGATGGCGGCCGCGGTGGTTGTAGAACACCTCTTCGCGCGTGAGCGTGATCTTGACCGGACGCCCGGTCATCATGGCGAACTTCGCCGCGCAGATGGTGTCGGGGAAGGGATCCAGCTTGCCGCCGAAGCCGCCGCCCACGTACGGCACCACCACCCGCAGCGCCCAGGGCGGGATGTCCAGTACCCGCGGGAGAATCTGCTGCAGGTAGTAGGGCGCCTGGTGGGAAACGTGCAGCGTCACGCGGCCGTCGGCGAAGTCGGCGAGCGTCGAATGCGTCTCCATGGGCAGGTGGGTGCTGCCCGCGTAGTAGAACATGTCCTCGCGCGTGTACTCGCTCTGCGCCAGTGCGGCGTCGACGTCGCCGAACTGCAGCGCCACCACACGGTGCGCATTGCCGGTGAACTTCTCCGACTCGTGCAGGCGTTCCGGCGCGGCGAACGCCTCTTCCACCGAGAGCATGTGCGGCAGCGGGCGGTAGGAAACGTCGATCAGTTCCAGCGCGCGCTGCGCGATGGCCTCGGTGTCGGCGCATACGGCGGCCACCGGTTCGCCCACGTAGCGCACGCGCTCCACCGCGAGCGCGGTTTCGTCCTGATGCACGGGCAGGATGCCGTAGCGCACCGGGAGGTCGGCGCCGGTCAGGACGGCGTGCACGCCCGGCAGCGCGCGCGCGCGGCTGGTGTCGATGTGCTGGATGGTGCCGTGCGCGATGGTGCTGCGCTTGAGCTTGCCGGCCAGCATGCCCGGCAGGTGCAGGTCGTCCGTGTACGTGGCGCGGCCGGAAACCTTGGCGAATGCCTCGACGCGCGGCCCGCGTCCACCCACGACGCTATGCGCCGTTTTCTTCCGCGATTCGTGCGCTTCGCTCATAGGCCTCGAGGATCTTGGTGAACCCGGTGCACCGGCAGATGTTGCCGGACAGTTCGCGCCGCGGATCGATGGTCTCGCCGGCGGCGCGCCGGCCGAGGAGGTGGTGGAACATGACCGCCATGCCGGGTGTGCAGTAGCCGCACTGCGATGCCCCGGCTTCGGCGAATGCCTCGCGCAGCACCTCCGCGTGCGGACCGTCCAGCCCTTCCACCGTGGTGACCGATTTGCCATCGCACAACCGGGCGAGCGTGAGGCAGGAGAGAGCGGGAGCATCATCCAGCAAAACGGTGCACGCGCCGCACTCGCCCTGCTCGCAGCCGAACTTGGTGCCGGTGAGGCGCAGGTCCTCCCGCAGCACCTCGAGCAGCGTGCGCTCCGCCGGCACGAGGATCTCGCGCGGCGTGCCGTTCACGGTGACGGTGACGGTCCGTTTCATCAGTGCGGGCACCCCTGCAGTATGCCCAGTATCTCCTCTTCGGACAAGAGCCGCGGCGACTGTTTGGCCGCATCGAGGATGGCGCTCACCGCGTCGGGCCGCGCCGGGTAGCCGCGCGTCTCCAGCCAGTGGATAACGTTGGAGGACCCGCTCATGGGGCCGATTTCGATCACCTGGCTGCGGCCCACCCAGGCGGCGGGAACGCTGGAGTACACCCGGTCGGCCAGCCAGCCCTTCCCGATGCGCGTGGCCTTGAGCACCGCCGAGGCGTGCACGCCGGTGCTGGTGCGGAACGCGTCCGCGCCGACCACCGGGTGATTGTACGCCATGGGGATGCAGTATGTGCGCGACACCAGTTCGCAGTACTCGGACAGCCGGCTCAAGTCGTTGTCGATCACGCCCAGCATGCGCAGGTTGATGAGGAGCAGTTCCATGGGGGTGTTGCCGCTGCGTTCGCCGGTGCCCAGGGCGGTTCCGTGCGCGCGGTCGACGCCCGTCTCCAGCGCGACCAGGGCATTGATGAGTGCGAGGCCGCGGTCGTTGTGCCCGTGCCAGTCGATCTTCACGTCCTCTCCGCTCTCGCGCACCAGCTCGCGCGCCCAGCGCACCAGGGAGCGGGTGCCTTCGGGCGTGGCGTGCCCCACCGTGTCGGCCAGGCAGATGCGCCGCGCGCCGCACCCGATGGCGGCCAGGTAGAGCGCGCGCAGCACCGCGGGGTCCGCGCGCGTGGTGTCCTCGGTGACGAACATCACCGGCAGATCGTGGTCCACTGCGAAGCGCACCGCCTTCTCGACCATGCGCACCATGTGGTCGACCTCCCATTTCTCCACCAGGCGCCGCACCGGGCTGGACCCGATGAAGAGCGAGGCCTCGACGGGGATGCCGGCCATCTGTGAGACGGTGGCGATGGGTTCGATGTCGGCCACCACCGTGCGCGCCGCGCAGTTGGCGTTGATGGGCAGGTGGTGGGTGGCGATCTCGCGGGCGATGGCCAGCGCGGACTCGAAGGTGGGCTTGCCCGCTCCGGGCAGGCCGATGTCCGCGGAGCGGATGCCGAGGCTCACCATGAGGTGGACCAGGGCGAGTTTGGCCTCGATGGGGGGGTCGGACACGGAGGCCGATTGCAGGCCGTCGCGCAGAGTCTCGTCGTCGAGGTCGACAATCCGGCGCGGCTGCGCCGGGGCGTCTCGCTCGTTCCAGTCGTAGATCAGATTGCGGTCGTCCATCTTGACCTCCGATTCGAGCAGAGCAGAACGGCGCGGCCTGACGGGAGGATTATAGAGGCGGGAGGTTGTTTAAGCCAACCAGATATTAATATCGTGATATATTGTGACCTGAGCATGTCCTTGAGCGCCCGGCGCTGCGTCGGCTACAGTAAGGGACCATGGAACAACAGGATCGGCAGGGTGGGTGCTTGCAGGACGGGCACGGGCGGCGGGTGACCACGCTGCGGGTCTCGCTGACCGACCGCTGCAACTTCCGCTGCACCTACTGCATGCCCCCCGGGGGGCTGGACGCCCTGCCAGGCGGCGACTTCCTGTCCGTGACCGACCTCGCGCGCGTGGTGCGGCTGACCGCATCACTCGGCGTCTCGCGCTACCGCCTCACGGGCGGGGAACCCCTGGTGCGGCGTGACATCCTCGACGTCGTGCGCGCGCTGCGCCCCATCGACGGGGTGGAGCAGCTCTCCATGACCACGAACGGCAGCCGGCTGGCCGAGCTGGCGGCGCCGCTGCACCGGGCGGGTCTGGACCGGATCAACGTGAGCCTCGACAGCCTCGAGGCGGCGCGCTTCCTGCGCGTGACCGGTTCGAAGACCTACGCGCGCGTGCGCGCGGGCATCGACGCCGCCATCGACGCGGGCTTCCCGGTGAAGATCAACGTGGTGGTGCTGCGCGACATGCCCGACGAGGAGATCATCGCCTTTGCAAGGCTGGCCGGCAGTGGCCGGGTGGAGGTTCGTTTCCTCGAGTTCATGCCGTTGTGCGGCGGCGGGTGGGAGAAGGACACGGTGTATCCCATTCCGGATGTGCAGGCGCTGGTGGAGAAGCACTTCGCGCTGCGCGAACTGCCGCGCCACGACGCGCCGGCGCGCGCCTTCGAGATGATCGACGGCGGCGGGCGCGTGGGGTTCATCGCGCCGCTGTCGGATCCGTTCTGCAATGCCTGCGGGCGCATACGCCTGACCGCCGACGGGCGCCTGCGCCCCTGCCTGTTTTCCGACTACGCGGTGGACCTGGGTTCGCTGCTGCGCGCGGGGGAGAGCGACGCGACCCTTCGCGAGGCGCTCCTCACCGCGGTGCGCAACAAGCCGCGCGGCAGCGCCTTCAACGACGTGCCGCTGGCGCGCATGGACGCCGCGGGGCTCGCGGGTGCCGGCGGGCCGCCCATTCGTTCCATCGGAGGCTGAATGCGGCGCATCACCCACAAGACCACCACCCTGCGGCGCGCGGTTGCGCGCGGCAGCGTGCGTGCGTCGCGAGAGACCATCGATCGGCTGCGCGAGAATCGAACCTCCAAGCCGGACATCCTGGTGGTGGCGCGCGTGGCGGCCATGTCCGCGGTCAAGAAGACCGCCGATCTCATTCCGTACTGCCATCCCGTGCCCATCGATGCGGTCGACGTTGTACTCGAGGCAAAGGGAGATACCGTGGACATCACGGTCACGGTTGAGGCGGTGGCGCGAACCGGCGTGGAGATGGAAGCACTCACCGCGGTGTCGGTGGCCGCACTCACCATCTACGACATGCTCAAGCCCGACGACCGCGAACTGGTGATCGAGCGCATCCACCTGGAGACCAAGACCGGCGGCCGCTCCGATCGCTCGCGCAGTGTGCCGTCCGCGCTGAAGGCGGTGGTGGTGGTGGCGTCGGACGGTGTGTCGCGCGGCGAGCGCGAGGATCGTTCGGGGGCGGTGGCGGTGGAACGCCTCGCCGCACTCGGTGTCACGGCCGGGCTGGAGGTGGTGCCGGACGATGCCGCGCGCATCACCGAATTGTTGAAGGCGCTGGTGGCACGCGAGGTCGACCTGGTGGTCACCACCGGCGGCACCGGCCTGGGCCCGCGCGACGTGACCGCGGAGGCGACGCGTGCGGTGATCGAGCGCGAGCTGCCCGGCATCGCGGAAGCCATCCGCGCCCACGGCCAGGCGCGCACGCCGCGCGCCATGCTCTCGCGCGGCATCGCGGGGGTATGCGCGCGCACCCTGATCGTCAACCTGCCCGGTTCTCCGTCCGGTGTCGCGGATTCGCTCGACGCACTCCTGCCCGATCTCCTCCACGCCTTCGCGGTGATGCGCGGAGAGGGACACCCGCCCGCGTGATGGAAACCATCCCCCTGTGGGTGCCGGTGGTGTTCTTTGCCATCGCGGTCGTGTACGCGATGGTCGGCCTTGGCGGCGGCTCGGCGTACGTGGCCGCACTCGCCGTGATGGGGTTTCCGTACGCCGCCATTCCACAGGTGGGTCTCGCCTGCAACGTGCTGGTCACCGCCGGGGGCGTGTGGCACTTCCGGCGCGCGGGCCACGTGTCGTGGCGGGCGTGCCTGCCGTTTGTGGTCGCGTCCATTCCCGCCGCGTACCTCGGCGGCCGCATCCCCATCGGGCCGCGCCCCTTCGCGCTCATCCTGGGCCTCGCGCTGCTCGCCGCCGGCGTGCGCATGCTGGCCACACCCGCGGCGCGCGAACTGCGCCGCATGAGCGCGGCGCGCGCGTGGGCGCTGGGGGTTCCGGTGGGTGCCGCACTGGGGCTGGTGGCCGGGCTGGTGGGCATCGGGGGCGGGGTGTTTCTCGCCAGCGTGCTGGTGCTGGCGCGCTGGACCGACGCGCGCGGTGCGGCCGGGATGGTGGCGGTGTTCACGTTTGCCAACTCCGTGGCGGGGCTGGCCGGGCAGGTCAACAAGGGGCTTCTTATCGGTGTCGCGGTGGTACCGCTGCTCCTCGCCGCGGTCATCGGCGGGCAGATTGGTTCGCGGCTGGGCGCACGCGGGCTGCCGGTGCTGCGCCTGCGCCAGGTGCTCTCGCTGCTCCTGATTGCGGTGGCGTTGCGCACGCTGTGGGGCGCGTGGCAGGCATGATCACCCCGCGCACCGCACAACGCCGGGTGCTTGCGGCGTGCAAAGCGCTGGTGGCGCAGCGCGTCGCGCTGGAAGACGCACTCGGTCTCGTCCTCGCCGAAGACGTGCGCTCGCGCATTGCGCTGCCACCCTTCGACAACTCGCAGATGGACGGCTACGCGGTGCGCGCGCGCGATTGCGCGCGCGCCACCGCGGCGCGCCCGGTGTTGCTGCGCATCGCGGGCGCCATTCACGCCGGCGGGCCCCGCCCGCGCGCGCTGAGCGCGGGAGAGACGATGGCGGTGGCCACCGGAGGCGCAATGCCGCGGGGCGCCGACGCCGTGCTGCCCATCGAGGTGGTCGGCGTGGCGGGGCGCAATCTTGTGGTGCGGACCGCGGTGGCGCGCGGCAAGTTCGTGCGCTACAAGGGAGAAGAGATAGGCCTTGGTTCACTCATTCTGCAACGTGGCGGCGTGATCCACGCGGGCGCGGTGGGGAGCCTGGCCGCAATCGGATGCAGCCACGTGCGCGTGGTGCGTGCGCCGCGCGTGACCGTCATAACCACCGGCGATGAGGTGATCGCGCCCGGGCGCGCGCTCGCGCACGGACAGGTCTACGACAGCAGTCTGCCGATGCTGGCGGCACTCCTGCGCCAGGCGGGCATCGAGCCGGAACGCGTGCGCCGCGTACGCGACAGCGCGCGCGCCATCGAAAGCGCCATTGGTGACGCGCTGGCGCACAGCGACGTGGTGATCACGGTGGGTGGCGTGTCGGTGGGTCCGCGCGACTTCGTGCGCGGGGCACTGCCGACGCTGGGTGTGCGCGAGGTCTTCTGGGGCGTGAGCCAGCAACCCGGCCGGCCGCTCTACTTTGGAATGCGCGGCCGCCGCATGGTGTTCGGTCTGCCCGGCAATCCGGCCAGCGCCTTCGTGTGCTTCTGCATGCACGTGCTGCCGGCGCTGCGCGCGCTCGCTGGACACGCGCGGCCCGTCCCCGCCCTGCAACGCAAGGTCCTTATGAACGCGGCCACCGCAAACCCCCGTCGCTGGCGCCTGCTGCGCGCGCGCGTGCCCGACGGCGCGCCGTCCAAGGTGCAGGTCTTTGCCCGCCAGGGCTCACACATGTCGACACCGTTGGGGCACGCGACACACCTGGTGATCCTGCCGCCGGCGAAGAAGGGTTCGAAGAGAAACCAGGTGGCGGCGGGAACACGGGTGCAATGTCTCCCGCTCTCGCACGCCGGGGGATGATGCCATGAACACACCGCTGATGACGCGTTTTCGCGAGTACACCGCCACGCTGCGCTTTCCGAAGCTGGTCATGCTGACCGGAGCGCTCCTGTTGATCGACGTGCTGGTGCCGGACATGGTGCCGTTCGCCGACGAGATCCTGCTGGCGCTGGCCACGGCGATGCTGGCGTCGTTCAAGAAGCGCGGCAAGCCCGGCAACGAAAAGGACCCGCGGCCATGACCATCGAACTGCTCCTGTTTGCCAGCCTGCGCGAGGCGTGCGGAACCGATCGCAGCCTGGTCGATGCCGATGACGACGCAAACGTGGCGCAGATTGCCGCCGGGTTCTTCGCGGCGCGCGGCGTGGACGCCGCGACACTCCCGCCATACCGCTTCGCGGTGAACGAATCCTTTGTTTCCGCCGACCACGTGCCCGGCGAGGGCGACCGCGTGGCGGTGCTGGCGCCGTTCGCCGGGGGATGAGCGTGACGCAGCACCCGAAACGATTCGTCGTTCGCATGGTCGACACGCCCATCGGAGACGATCCCGCCGCGGGCATCGCGGACGACACCTGTGGCGCGGTGGCGCTCTTCCGGGGTGTGGTGCGCGCGGACAACCAGGGCCGCGCCGTCGAGGCGATCGAGTACGAGTGCTACCGGGAAATGGCGGAGCGCGAGATGCTGGCCGTGTTGCGCGCCGCTGCCGCGCGGCACGACCTGCACGCCGCCCGCGTGGTGCACCGCACCGGGCTGGTGCGCGCGGGGGAGAGTTCGGTGCTGGTGGCGGTGGCGGCGGCCCACCGCGCGCAGGCCTTCGACGCACTGCGCGACATCGTCGAGGCGCTCAAGCGCCGCGCGCCCATCTGGAAGAAGGAGTTCTACGCCGGCGGCGAGTCGCGCTGGCTGTAGCCTCAAAAAGAACGGCCACGCCCGGGTGAGCGTGGCCGTTCGGCAATCAAGCCCCGGCGAGGGAATCGCCGCGTTTACTTCAGCAGCACCATTTTTCGCGTCAGGACTTCGCCGGCGCTCTCGAGCCGGTAGAAGTAGACCCCGCTCGCCACGCGCTGCCCGCTGTCGTCGGTCCCGTCCCACTCCACGCGATTGAACACGCCCGCGCGCTGCCCGCCGTCGGCCAGCGTGCGGACCAGCGATCCGTTCATGGCATAGATGCGCAACGTCGCCCCGCCGTCGTCACGCACCCGGTAGAGGATGCTGGTGCGCGGGTTGAAGGGGTTGGGGATGTTTTGCTCGAGGAAGAGCGGCGCTGGTGGCGTGTCACCCACGCCGGTCACCACCAGGAAACCCGCGCCCACGAGCGCGCAGGGATGGCCCTCGTTGAACAGGATCTTGCTGATGGTGAGTGTGGTCTGCGAGCCGTTGGTTGCGACGAGCGACTGGAAGAGCACCTTGACCAGCGGCAGAACGCCGGAAAGCGGCGACGACCCGGCGTGCACCACGACTACCTTGCCCGGTATGGATGCGTTGTAAACCGGGGTTCCCCACGACGCGGTGGCGGTGCCGGCGGTGGAGACCCCGACGACGAAGACCTTGGCCGGGTCGAAGGAGAGGGTGAGTTCGTATCCATAGATTCCCAGGCCGGTGAGGCTGCGGTCCGGCTGTATCGCCACCGCCGTGGGCTGGGTGTAGAAGACGGACTGCGAAGGCGCGTTCAGGTACAGGTCGCAGACGGTGATGATGTCGGTGATGTCCGTGCGTCCGAGGTTGTCGGTCGCGTGCACCTGCGTGACGCCCGACGCCTTGGCGGTGAGCTTGCCCGTGGCATCGATGCTGGCCACCACCGGGTTGGTGACACCCCACGTCACCGGCGGTGTGGTGACGCCGGAGATGTTGAACTGCAACTGGTCGTCCTTCACGATGGTGGCCGTGTTGGGAGACACGGTAATGGTCGAGAGTACGGTCACCGACACGGTTCCGTTGACGTTGATCGACGGGTAGCTCTCGTTGAACAGCCCGCTGACGGCGGACAGCGGGGAACTGGTGCTGAAGCCGATGGGGTCGATGACGAACTTGAGGTAGGTGAGTACCCCCGGCCCGGCCAGGTTGTTCGCCCCCGCCAGCGCCACCTGGATGGTGCCGGACGAAATGCCCGCGGTGGGTGCTGCCCAGCCCGCGGCCGCCGCGATGGTTCCCACCTGGGAAGCGCCGGTTGCGGTGAGGTAGGTCTCATTATACGTCACCTCGAACTCGGCGGACTTGATGGCGTAGGGAACCGGGTTGGTGATGCTCACCGGAACCAGCACGGTATCCCCCGGCGCCCCGGCCCCCGCTCCCACCGTGAGCCGCAGCGCCCGCACCTGCACGACCCCGCTCGTTGTCTTGCTGATACCGTTCTGGTCGGTTGCGGTTGCGGTCACCGAACCCGGTGACACGCCAGTGAGCGTGGACGTACCCCCGAAGGTCGCGATGGCGGGGTTGGAGGTGGTGAAGGTGTACGGCGCGGTTCCACCGCTTGCGCCAAACGCCAGCGTCTCGCCCACCAGCACGATACCGCTATTGGGCGAGATGTTCACCACCGGCAGCGCCGTGATGCTGAGTTGCCCGTTGACGAGCGTGGCGGTGGGTGAGCCTTCATTGAAATAGCACTCGCTGAAGGTGAGCGTCACCGTGCCAGAGCCGGGCCCGAGTACGAACTGGAGGTAGAGCAGGTTGCCCGCCCCCGCAAGCGGCGTGGCGCCCGCCGCCGCCACCTCGATCCTTCCCGGCGTGGGGTTCGCGGTGACCGCTCCCCACGCGCTGGTCACGGTGCCGGCCACCGGCGCACCGATGGCGGTGGCCTGCGCGCCATTCCACGTGACCGCGAGTTCGTACGAGTACACACCCTGGCCGGTGAGGTCAGTGGTGGTGATGGCGACCAGCACGGTGTCTCCCACCGTGCCGGCCCCGTTGCCGATGTCCAGGGTGACGGCGCGGGCGGGCCCGGCGGCCAGCGTCAGCACCGCGCTCAGAACCAGTATTGCGATCCGCATGATGGGCTCCTTCTTTCTTGAGGTGTCTTCCCGTTGTTGTTACTTCAGGAGCACCATCTTGCGATCGGCGCGGAAGCTGCCCGCGTTGATCCGGTAGAAGTACACACCACTGCTGACCGCGACGCCGCGATCGTCGCGTCCGTCCCACACCACGCTGTGGAGCCCCGGTGCCTCGGTACGGTCGACCAGGGTCCGCACCAGGCGCCCGGCCACGTCGAACACCGAAACGCTCACCCGCAGCGAACTGGCCGATGCCGGGATCGCGTACTCGATGGTGGTCGTGGGGTTGAACGGGTTGGGCCGGTTCTGCATCAACGCGAACTCCCCCGGGAGCTTGCGCGACACGTTCACGGTGCCGCCGTCGGAAAGGGCCACATCGGTGAGGTTCTGCTCGTTCAGTACCACACGGGTGAAGTCGAACGCCACGCGGGTTCCGTCCGCGGGATTGCCCCTGGGACGCAGCACCAGTTCCACCGCGGCTTTCACCGGGAGCAGGTCCATGGCCGCTACCGCGACGTGGAGGTGGCCCTCGGTGTCCGCCTTCCAGTACAGCATGGCACCTTCCGCGTCTTTGGTGAGGCGGACGCCCGCGACCTCGACCAGGTTGGGGTCGTATTCGAAGTGGTACTCGTGCCCGAGCAACTCGCCGTCGCCGCCGACTTCCACGCGCACCGTGGTTTCGTTGGCGGGCTCAAGGGTGAAGGCGGGGAGACGGACGTCAAAGTTGCCGTGTCCCGAGCCGGGGAGGTAGAGCCCGTCCGCCACCACCGGGAGCGCGGGGCTGCCCTCCGGGCCCGCCAGCGCGCACGGGAAGTAGGAGAGGAGTCCGGCCACGTAGCGCAGGATGAAGGATGCATCCAGCGTGCTCAACACGTTGCTGCAGTTCACGTCGCCGATGGTCTGCTGCTGCGCGCTCAGCGTTATCAGGAGTGCGAGGTGCTGCAGCACCAGGGAAGCGTCGAACGCGCGCACTTCACCGTTGAGGCTCACGTCGCCGAGCAGGAGGTTCTGCACGCCGCCGGTCTTCCAGCCGGTGTAGTCCACCTTGTTGGTGACCGGGTCACCGAGACCGGTGGGGTTGTACCAGCCACCGGTGCTGGTGTCGTCGGAGTTGTCCAGCGGACCGCTGGCGTCGCCCCACCACGAGTTCTTGGCGGACACCACGAAGCTCAGCCCCGTGTTCTTGACGCCGTAGTACGTGTTGTCCAGGAAGTCACAGCGTTCGATCTTGCCCTTGGTGGAATCGCCTGCGGCGCCGTTGAAGTTCACGCCGACACCGTTCTGCTGGAAGATGCAGCGGTTGAAGTCGGGATGGGCGCTGGTCACGTTGACCGCGCCGATGGTCGAGCTGTTGGTGGCGTAGCGGAACACGCAGTAGCTGAAGCGCGTGCTGTCGTCGATGGCCTCGTTGGCGATCTGGATGGAGCCCCAGCGCAGCGAGCTGCCGTTGGTCAGCGTGCTGTCGTTGTTGGTATCCCCGCCGTAGAAGTCATCGCGCGGAGAGGTAAATACGATGAGACTCTCCGGCAGCGCCTTGCCCTCCGCAATGAGACCCCGCTGCACCGTGATGCCGACCCCCGAGGTGGGTTTGATTACCACGCCGGGCTGGATGCGCAGGATGGAACTCAATCCCGCGGTGAGGTTTCCGGTCAGTACGTAGGGGACACTGGCAATGGACCCCACGCTGCGGCGCTTCCACAGGACGTCCTGGGCGAGGGTCTCGCCGATGACGCCGATGGCCCGGTAGGTGTTGGTGGGGTTGAATTGGTTGGCCCCCACAAAACTGGGATTGCTGATGAGCGACATCTGCACCGGGGTGATGGTGTGGTAGTCGAAGACGCACGCGTTGATCACCGGGTTGCTGGCACCCTCGATGCGGATGGCGTAGCTGTTGTTCCGGTAGAAAGTGCAGTCCTGGAACGTCGGCCCCGCAGTCACTATGCGTATCGCGTAGCTGTTGTAGCCGCCGTAACGGAACAGGCAGTGCTGCAGAATGTTGTTTGCGTCGGTACTGACGTCGCGGAACTCGATGTACTGCCAGTTGCCGGCGGCCGGAAGCGAAAGCGCGCCGTCGTTATTGGTGTCCGGCGGGTTGCCGTACTCGTCGTCGACCGAGGACGTAAACACGACCGGCTCGGCCAGGGTTCCGTTGACATCCAGAGCCCCGTCGACGCCGATGAAACCGTTGAATGGTTCGTAGCCAATCCGACCCATCTTCAGCACGATGCCCGCGTCGATGGTCAGTGTCACACCAAAGTTAACGTTGAGACTCCCGCCCACGAGGATCCGGGTGATGTTGGAATAACCCGCGAAGTTGCGTTTGTGCACGGTTGCGTCCTGACCCAGGGACTCGCCGATCATGCCCAGTGCGTCGTAGCCGTTGTTGTCCAGTGTGTTGCCGGAGAACACCGGGTTGGCGATGATCGAACAGGAGGCCGGCAGGTACGTGGTCAGCCGGAACAGGTTGTTCTGCACCACCGGGTTGGACGTGTTCTGGATCCACAGCCCCCAGGTGTTGATTTCGAACTCGCAGTTACGGATGGTCGGGCTGGCCGAGGCCATGCGGATCACGTAGTTGGAGCCGCCAAAGCGGAACAGCGAGTGCTCGATCAGGCTGGCGGTCGCGGTGCTGTTGAACTGGATGGAGCTCCAGTTGCCCGCGGAGGGCGATGTGGACGATCCGTTGACGTTCGAGTCGCCGCCCTTGGAGTCGTCGTGGATGGAAGTATACACGATGATGCTGTCGGGAATGCTCTTGCCCAGCATGTCCAGAGCACCGTTGACGGTGATGGGGTTGCCGCTCAGCACCTTCACCACCACGCCGGCATCGATGGTCAACTTGGCGGCGGTGCCGATGGTGAGCGTGCCCAGGTGCATGTACGGGAAGTACTGCGAGAACTGCGGCGGCCCACCCACGAAGATCTTCTCCAGTCTGGCGTTCTGTGAGAGCGTCTCCGGCAGGATGCCCACGGCGTGGTACGCGTTCTGACTGAACGTGTTGAGGGAGTACTGCGGGTCGGACACCACCGACGTGGCCAGCGGTACGCTGCTGTGGTTGAAGAAGTCGTTGGTCGCGATCGTCGGCGCCGAATTGCCGTCGGTGGTAATGCCGATGGTGTTGGTCTTGAACTGGCAGTTGGTGATGGTCGGCGATGCACTGTTGCACCACACCACACCGCGGTAGGCACCCAGGGGGTCGTAGCCGCCATATGACAGCACGCAGTTGTCCAGGATGCACTGGGCGTCATTCGACGTGGCGGAGAACTTGATGTGGCCCCAGTTGTTCGGGGCGGGAACCGTGGCGCCGCCGTTGTTCTCCGTGTCCGCCGGGTTGCCCCAGGCGTCGTCGGGACGGGAGGTGAAGACGATGAGGCTCTCGGGCTTGGCATCGGCGGTCAGGGCCCCGTCGATGTTGATGTCCATGTAGTACTGGTCGACCTTGACCACCACGCCCGGTTCGACCCGCAGCCGCGAACCCCCCGCAATGGTGAGCGTACCCGACAGCCAGTAGGTGATGTTGTTGTAGCCTGCAACATTACGCACCTTGAGCACCGAGTTGGTGGAGACCGTCTCGTTGATGATGCCGAGTGCGGTGAGCGTGTTGTTGTTGAAGGTCAGGCCGGCGAAGGTCGGATTGGCCGTCGTCGACATGTAGATCGGCGTCTTGGCGCAGTTGCTGATGGTGACGTTGGTGATGACCGAACTCGCCGTACCCTTCTGCTCGATGCCGAAGTACGTGTCGGAGATCAGGCAGTCGGAAATGGGGGGGCTCACGTTCATGCAACGAATTACGCCCTCGGCGCTGTTGGATCCGCCGAACTTGATGATGGCGCGGGAAACCGACCCGCTCGATCCGGGCTGGAATTCGATCTGTCCCCAGTCGCCGCGCGCGGGGGCGCTGATGGAACCGTCGTTGTTGGTGTCGTTGGGGTTGCCGTAGGTGTCGTCCTTGAAGGAGGTGAATACGATCTGGCTGTCCGGGTTGGCGGTGCCGTCCATGGTGAGTGTTCCCTGCACCAGCACGTTCACGCCCGCCTTGGGCTTGACGACCACGCCGGGCTGGATGGTGAGTGAACCCCCGTTTGCCACCGTGAAGTCGGAAATCAGGATGTAGACCAGGTTGGGAATCGGGGTGACGCCCAGGGTGGCGCCGCGGATGCGCAGCGTGTTGGCCCCGGTGAGGGTGCCGCCCAGCAGCCCGAGCGCGTCGAAGCCGTTGTCCTGGGTGGACCCGAAGGCCAGGTTGTCCAGCACCGGGTCGGCCTGAATCTCGATGGCGATGGGCACATCGGTCATGGCGTTGATCGAGGTGTCGCGGATGATCGGTTTGGAGGCGCCGTTGCAGCGCACACCATAGTAGGCGGCCGACAGGTCGCAGTCCTCCAGGGTGGGGCTGGCGTCCTGGCACAGGACCATGCCGGTGGCGCCCGCGCCGCCGTAGCGGAGGACGCAGTGCTTGAGGATGCTGGTGTCGTCGGAGCCCGCGGTGAAGTAGACGTAGTACCAGTTGCTGTTGGCCGGGGTGGTGGTCCCTCCGTCGCCGTTGGTGTCCTCACCGGCGGGCGCGGGGGCGTTGTCGTCGCGGATCGATGTAAAATAGATCAGCGAATCCGGGGTGGATCCGCCCGCCGCCACGATCTTCCCGTTCACGGTCATATACGTGTTCAGGTTGAACTTTAGCACCACGCCGGGGCTGATGGTGAGGGTCACACCCGGGTTCACCGTGATCGGCCCGGTGACCTGGTAGACGCGGCCCCCGACGGTATCCAGCGTGGTATTGCTGGCGATGGTTCCGGAGATGAACTTGGCTGCTTCAGCGGGATTTACGGTGAACAGCAGGAGCAGAGCAACGACTACGGCGACAGGGAAGCGCTTCACGATCGTACCTCTCGGGAGAAGGAACTCGACCGACTCAGAGACATCGAGTAAATCAAGAAGATATGTTTTCGGGGATCACGAGGGACGGCGCCCCGGGGCGCCGTCGCCCCACCCCGCCAAGGAATGGGACGCTTAGCATAGCACAAAATCACAGCCGATTTCATCGATTTGTCGCGACGGGCGCCGGTGCTATGATGCGCCCGGCAGCGAACCACCATGACGTCACCCGTTGAACAGAAGGCCCTGGCCCGATCCGGGAGGGAGCTGGCCTACCCGCCCGCCGAGAAGATCGGTGTGATCGTGGTGGATTCGTTTCCCGCGCTCGGCAACCTGGCCGCGCTGCGTTTCATCGAATGGGTGCAGGACAACCCCGAAGGCGTCATCGCGCTTCCCACCGGCCGCACCCCCGAGCACTTCATCCGCGAGGTCAATCGCCTGCTGGGTGGATGGAAGCAGAAGGCGGTCCGGCACGAACTTGCCGAATCGGGTGTCGATGCCGCGAAGAAGTGCGACATGCGCGGCCTGCGCTTCGTACAGATCGACGAGTTCTATCCCATCGACCCCGCGCAGCACAACAGCTTCCACTACTACGTAAACCGTTTCTACATGGGGGGTTTCGGCCTGGACCCGAAGCGGGCCCTGTTCATCGATTGCAGCCGCATCGGCCTGGCCCCGGGGGAGAGCCTCGCCAGCATCTGGCCCGGCGCCGCCGTGGACCTGAGCCTGCGCCTGCGCATGGCCGTGTCCAAGCTCGAGCAATTCCAGCGCGACACCATCGAGCGCATCGACCAGTGGTGCGTCGAATACGAACAACGCATCCGCGACCTGGGCGGCATCGGCTTCTTTCTGGGCGGCATCGGGCCGGACGGGCACATCGGCTTCAACGTTCGCGGCTCCGACCTGCACGCCACCACACGCTTGTGCGAGGTGAACTACGAAACCCAGGCCGCCGCCGCCACCGACCTGGGGGGCATCGAGGTGGCGCGCAAGCGTCTCGTCATCACCATCGGGCCGGCCACCATCACGTACAACCCGGATTGCACCGCCATCATCATGGCCGCGGGCGAGGCCAAGGCCGACATCGTACGCGACGCGATCCAGCACGATCGACACGTGCGCTACCCGGCCACGGCGTTGCAGGTGCTGTCCAACGCCCGCTTCTACCTCACGCGGGGCGCGGCGAAGAACCTGGAAGCGCGCCAGCTACTCGCGGTGAATGACGCGAGCGTGGTGAGCGATGCCCACGCCGACCGCATCGTGATCGACCTGGCCATGGCCCGGGACAAGCGCATCGAGGATCTCAGCGAGGACGACTTCCGCTCAGATCCCACCGCCGCCGCGCTGCTCGCCAGGCGGCCCGGGGGTGCCCGCAAGCTGGGCCGCGGCACCGCGCAACGGCTCCGGGATCGTCTGGAAGAGGGATCGCAGATATGGCGCGAAACCACCTTCCTGCACACCGAACCCCACCACGACGATCTCATGCTGGGGTGCCTGCCGTTGATTGCGCGCCACATCCGCGATCATACCACGCGTCACTACTTCGCCACCCTCACCAGCGGGTTCACCGCGGTGACGCGCACGTTCATGCTGCGCCACCTGCGCAACCTGCAGGCGTTCATGCAGTCGGCCTCGTTCGCGACGCTCGACGCGAAGGGATACTTCGACCCCGCCAACGACGCCCACCGCAACGGCGACGTGTGGCACTACCTGGATGGCCTGGCGGCGAAGCGCCGTTCCATGCAGGACGAGGCCGAGGCGCGCCGGCTGTACCGCAACCTGGTGGAGCTGTTCGCGAAGAGCGATGCCGCGGCGGTCGCGGCGCGGGTGACGGAATTGATCGCCTATTTCGAGTCGGTATACCCGGGCGAAAAGGACGTCGATCACGCGCAGAAGCTCAAGGGGATGTGCCGGGAGTTCGAAGCCGAGTGCCTGTGGGGTTATTTCGGGTGGCAGGGGGATTCGGTGCGGCACCTGCGGCTGGAGTTCTACACCGGCGAGATCTTCACCGGAGAGCCCACGCTGGATCGCGACGTCCCGCACCTCCTCGAGCTGATGCGCGACGTAAAACCCGACGTGATCACCCTCGCGCTCGACCCCGAAGCGAGCGGGCCGGACACGCACTACAAGGCGCTGCAGGCCACGTGCGAATCGCTCAAGTTATATGAAGAAGAGAGCGAGCGTGACATCACCGTGCTGGGTTACCGCAACGTGTGGTACCGGTTTCATCCGGCGGAAGCGGACCTCTTCGTGCCGGTGTCGATGGGCATGTTCGCCCTGCAGGAGAGCGCGTTCCTCAATACGTTCAGCTCGCAGCGCGAGGCGTCCTTTCCCAGCCCCGACCACGACGGCCCCTTCTGTGAGCTCGCCCAGAAGATCCAGGTGGACCAGTACCGCACGGTCAAGGCCTGCCTGGGCCGCGACTTCTTCTACCAGCACCCCAGCGCGCTGATCCGCGCCACGCGCGGCCTCGTCCTGCTCAAGCGCATGACGCCGGCCGAGTTGTACACGCACGCACGCGAACTCAGGCGCACCACCGAGAACGCCTGAGCGCCACCCCGGCCGGGCGTCGCCGCCTCATCGCAGGCACGCGCCGAAGTGCACCCATCGCTGCGCCCACTCATTCTGCGTTTCCCCGGGCTGACGGCTGCCCGCAAATTGTCCCGATTGCGCTTCTCAATATGAGGCGGGAAATGACCGTCGTTGACAGGCTTTCTGTGCCGCGCGCTGATCGCGGCGTGGAGGGCGCTCGCCCCCGAACCGCGACCGTCCATGCACGGCTGCTGGTAGGTCAGGTCGGTCGGGCGCCCACTACTTTGTCCGGGGCGCACTGCAGGCGGCGGCGTGTGCCGGGACGCCGTGGCACCGACCGCCACGGCGCTCCGCACGCCCCCACGTCGTCGCCGCTTCCCGCCGCGACGGCACCGGCCACCGGCTCGCTCACTGGCTTGCCGGTCCGGTCCGTCGCGGCGTTTTCTTCGCCCGCGCGGGCTGCGTGCTATACTGCCCGCTCGTTATGTGCGCGAAGAAGGCCGACTCCAAGCGCGCTCCTGCAACGGGAGTGCGACGCGGGGTACTCACCCCGCTCCTTTTCGATGCCGCCGTCGTTCTTCTGACGCTCGTCTGCTTCTGGCCGCTCACCCGTTTTTACTTTGCGCAGGACGACTTCATCCTGCTGGAACAGGCGTCGCATGGCTTCGCCTCCGCGGTGGGGACGTTTTTTGAAGCCCGTCCCGGACAGTTCCGCCCGCTGACCAAGGGGCTCTATTTCCTCGTGACCTGGCCGCTGCTGGGATTGAACCCGGTGGCGTTCCACGTGCTTTCCATTCTGCTGCATGCCGCCAACGCCATCCTGGTTGCGGTGCTGTTGCGGCGCATGGGGATCTCCGCGGCGGTGAGCCGTTTCGTGGCGGCGCTGTTCGCATTCAACGTGGGCTACCTGGAGGCGGTGGCGTGGGTGTCGTGCGTGCAGCAGCTGATCGGTTGCGGGTTCATGCTGCTGTCGCTGATCTACGGAATCGACGCGCTCGAAGGCGGGAGCGTGCGGCGCCGGGTGGCGTCGTCGCTGGCGCTGGTGCTCGCGCTGGCGAGTTACGAACAGACGCTGGCCGCGCCGCTGGTGCTGCTGGCATGGAGCGCGATGCGCCGCGGCGCGCGCGCCACCGTCGCCACCGCCCGCGCCCGGCTGTGGGAGCAGCCCGTGATCCTGGTGCTCTACCTGCTGTTCACGCTGGGGGTACGCGGCGTGCCGGATTCCGGCCCCTACGCCATGGGGTTGGGCACGCACGTGCTCAGCAACCTGCGCGAGTACACCGGGCTGGCCTACGCGCTGTGGGTCGTCTTTCCCGCGTACGGTCTGCCGGCCGGGTTCACCGCGTCGCACGCGGTGCTGATCGCCGTTGCGGGGTATCTATTATACCGGCGCCGCTTCGCCGAACTCGCGTTCGGGCTGGGAACATTCCTCGCGCTGCTCGCGCCGGTGCTGTTCGTGCGCGATCACACGCATTCGTTTCACCTCTATGTCCCCGCCATCGGCCTGTGGTTTCTGGCCGCGGTTACGGTGGACGACCTGCTGGCGCGGGTTCGCGCGGGGTCGGAGCGCACGGTGCACGCCGCGCTCGCGCTGATGGCCGTCCTGGTGTGCGTGGTGTCGAGCGTGTCGGTGCGGGCCAACACCACCGCCATCGTGGATGAGTCCTTCCAGATGCCGCGCAGTTTCGTGCTGCGCCGCGCCATGCTCGCAGGACGGATGCGCGACGACATACTCGCGCGCTCGGCGCTGCGCGGCCAACCGGGACGCATGGTGCTGGTCTACCCCTACCCCGAGATCCTGGCCAACTGGCGCAACGTGCACGCCGCACTCGGACAGGGCAGCGCGATCCGGCTCTTCCTGGAGAGCCCCGATCTCGACGTGCTGTTCGTGCCCCCCGCGGAACCGCCGCCGTCCGACGATCCCGGCATCGAAGTGATGATCTACACCGAACTCGGCCGGTGCTACACGGCGGCGGAGGTGAAGGATGCGCAGCGCCGCCGGGCGCTGCTGGAGGGGGGGCGCTCGGCGGCCCCCGCGGACACCACCCGCGTCGCGCCACCGGCCGATTGACGGGTTTGTCATTGGAGGCCGCGCGCCAGCGTGGTACAATCCCGCCATCGTCGGCCCGGGGGCCGGCGCGAAACGCAGCCGTGAGTTTCTCCACACACTGGGGGAGTGTAGTCGGCTGCGTTCTTGTTTTGTGGGCAGGGGCCGAGGCTTTCGGTATTCCGGGAGGCAACGGTTTGTTCTGATTCTCGAACCAGGTGCTCTTGAAGGAGGCCTCTAATGCGCAAACTGTCAATTCTGCTTCTGATGATTGTGTTTACCGCGCTGCCGCTGCTGGCGGTGGCGCAGCCGGTGACCGGCACATACGTGTCGCCTAATCGCGGCGGCAACGTGTTCGTGGGGCGTTCGTCCGTCGCCCGTCCCACGGTGAACTCCGGTTTCCCCAAGGTCTTCCACGGTCAGTCGTGGAATGGCGCGACACTGGGAACGCAGTGGGAGATGTCCTGCGGCATCGAGGCCGTGGGACAGGCCCCGGACTACTCGCAGTTCAACCAGGTGACGGGAACCGGGTTCATCACCTACCACCAGACGTTCAACGGGGGCTCGCTGACCATCTACCCGGACGCCAACGTGGGTTGGGGCTCGGGTACCGCGACGCTCAACGTCACCCAGGTGACCTCGCAGGTGTTCCTGCAGAATTTCGTTCCCATCTCCTCCAGTTTCACCGCGTACACGTCGGGCAATTTTGACAACAGCGCCTGTTCGCTGGAGTTCGCATTCGGGAACGGATTCGGCGTGGGCGAGACCCCGTACGCCGCCAAGCCGGCCGACTACCCGGCGTTCCTCGCCGCGGACTGCTCGCCGGCGGACGCCGCGCACCAGTTCGGCGTGTGGGGGGACACCAACGACATCGTTCTGAACATCTACTGCCCGGTTCCCACCGAGCAGTCCACCTGGGGTCACGTCAAGTCGATCTATCGTTAGCCGTTAGGCAGACGGAAACAGCCTTGCATCGGCGCCGGTCCTTCGGGACCGGCGCCTTTTTTCAAGTTGGCGGCTTGCCCGGGACGCGCCTATATTCGGGCATCGCGGGACGGGGCCGCCCGTTGCGGCCACCGACTCCTCGCCCAATCATGGCCAAAAAGCTCCTCTTCTCTGTGGCCGGCGCGCGCGGCATCGTCGGCGAGACGATCGATGTCGACGTCGTCACCCGTCTGACGCTGGCCTATTGTTCGACGCTTCCGGACGGTCCCGTGGTGGTGGGTCGCGACACGCGGCCCAGCGGGGAATCGTTCGCGCACGCGGTGATGGGCGCGGTGACCGCGACCGGGCGTGACGTCATCCACCTGGGTATCGCCACCACGCCGACGGTGGAACTCATCACCGAACGCACCGACGCCGTTGCTGGCATCATCGTCACCGCGAGCCACAATCCCATCCAGTGGAACGCGCTCAAGTTCCTCGATCACCGCGGCATCTTCATTACCAAAGACATCAGCGAGAAGCTGCTCGCCACTTTCGAGTCCGGGGCGTTCAAGCTCGCCGACGGCGAGAGCACGGGGCAGATTCGCGAGTACCGCACCGCCGCGCAGGAACACGTCGAGGCCATTCGCGGCCTGGTCTTCGTCGACGCGGAGATGATCCGCGCACGCCGCTTCACAGTGGTGCTCGATTGCATCAACGGCGCGGGCAGTGTGATCGCCCCCCAGTTGCTCGACGTGCTGGGTGTGCGCGTCATTCAATTGAACTGCGTTCCCGACGGGAACTTCTATCGCGACCCGGAACCGCGTCCCGACAACCTGGCCGACCTGGTGGAGTGCGTTCGCAAGAGCAACGCGGACCTCGGCTTTGCGACCGATCCGGATGCCGATCGTCTCGCGCTGGTCACCGGTGGCACAGGCGCGCAGCCGATCAGCGAGGAGTACACGCTTGCGCTGGCCGTGGATGAAGTGCTGAGCACGCGCAAGGGAAACGTCGTGGTCAACCTCTCCACCTCGGGCTGGATCGATCACGTGGCGCGGTTGCACGGGGTCACGGTGGCGCGGACCCCGGTGGGCGAGGCGCACGTGGTGGACCGCATGCTGCGCGACGGCGCCGTGGTGGGTGGTGAGGGCAACGGCGGGGTGATCCTGCCGGCGCTGCACCCGGGGCGCGACGCCATGCTGGGGATGGCATTGATATTGCAGCTCTTAGCCGACCGTGGCGCGACCCTCGCGGAGATCGTCGCCGGCTACCCGCCCCTCTTGATGTCCAAGGCCAAGGTGCCCCTGGCGGGTACCTTCAAGCCGGATCGGATTTCGGATGCGCTGCGGCTCAACAATCCTGTTACACTCGACTCACAAGACGGTGTCAAGGCGACATTTGCGGACGGGTGGCTGCACCTTCGGGTATCGAACACCGAAGGCATCGTCCGTGTGATCGCGGAAGGTCCGGACGCCGGGAGGGTAGAGGCCCTCCAGAAGATCGCGCGCAAGGCGCTCGCCGCCTCGTGGTGATTCTTCGCAATCGGCGGACGGGAACGGAGGATTTGACCCATGTGTGGAATCATCGGCTATATCGGCGACAACCCGGCCATGCCCATCCTGTTGGAGGGGCTCAAGCGCCTCGAATACCGCGGCTACGACTCGGCGGGCGTGGCCATGCTGGAGAACAGCACCCTCACCGTCGAGAAGACCAAGGGAAAGATCTCCGAGCTCGAGGGCCTGGTGAACGGCCGCAAGTGGAAGGCCACCGTGGGCATGGCGCACACGCGCTGGGCGACGCACGGCGAGCCCAACACCGAGAACGCCCACCCGCATACCGATTGCAACGGTGAGCTGGCCGTCGTCCACAACGGCATCATCGAGAACTTCACCGCACTCAAGCAGCGCCTTCTCAAGGAAGGCCACAACTTCGTCACCCAGACCGACACCGAGGTGATCGCGCACCTCATCGAGAAGTTCTACACCGAAGGAACACCGCTGGAAGAAGCGGTGCGCAAGACGGTGCTGCAGCTGGAGGGCACCTACGGGCTCGTCATCCTCAGCAAGCGCGAGCCCGACAAGATCATCGGTGTGCGCAACGGCTCGCCGCTCATCATCGGCATCGCCAAGAGCGAGAACTTCCTCGCCTCCGACGTGTCTGCCATTCTCAAGCACACCCAGAAGGTCATCTACCTGGACGACCACGAGATGGTCACGGTGTACCGCGACCACTTCGTCACCAAGACACTCGACAACGTGACCACCAACAAAGAGGTCCACTCGGTCGACTGGGACCTGGAGATGATCGAGAAGGGCGGCTTCGATCACTTCATGCTCAAGGAGATCTACGAGCAGCCCGAGACCATCACCAACGGCATGCGCGGGCGCCTGGTCTACGACGAAGGCATCGCCAAGCTCGGCGGTCTCAACATGACCGACAACGAGCTGCGCGAGATCCGCCGCATCATGATCCTCGGCTGCGGCACCAGCTGGCACGCGGGCCTGATTGGCGAGTACATCATCGAGGAGCACGCCCGCATCCCGGTGGAGGTGGAGTACGCCTCCGAGTTCCGCTACCGCAACCCCATCATCGACCCGGGCACGCTCACCCTGGCCATCAGCCAGAGCGGCGAGACCATCGACACGCTGGAAGCCATGCGCGAGGCGCGCCGGCGGGGTTCGCGCGTGCTGGGTATTTCCAACGTGGTGGGCTCGACCATCGCCCGCGAGTCCGACGGCGGCGTGTACATCCACGCCGGCCCGGAGATTGGCGTCGCCTCCACCAAGGCGTTCACCTCGCAGATCACCGTGCTGTCGCTGCTCGCACTATTGCTGGGACGCCTGCGCGTGATGTCCAAGCGCGAGGGGCAGGAGCAGATCGAGCACCTGCAGCGCCTGCCCGAGCAGGTCAAACAGATCCTCGACCAGAACGATCAAATCCTGGAAATCGCGAAGGTGTACTCGGAAGACACCAACTTCCTGTACCTGGGACGGGGTGCGAATTTCCCGGTGGCGCTCGAGGGTGCGCTGAAGCTCAAGGAGATCTCGTACATCCACGCCGAGGGTTACCCGGCCGCCGAGATGAAGCACGGCCCCATTGCGCTCATCGACAAGAATATGCCGGTGGTGGTGATGTGCCCGCGCGACAATGCCTACCACAAGATCCTCGGCAACATCGCCGAGGTGAAGGCGCGCAAAGGGCGCATCATCGTGATCTGCAACGAGGGCGACGCGGAGGTGGCGGAGATGGCGGACCACGTGATCACCATTCCGCGCACGCTCGACTTCCTGTACCCGATTCTGACCGTGCTGCCGTTGCAGTTGCTGGCCTACCACATTGCCGTGCTGCGCGGCTGCGACGTGGATCAGCCGCGCAACCTGGCCAAGAGTGTGACGGTCGAGTAGCGCCGCCCGTTGCTGCGGCGCTGGTTCGACCACAGAAGAAGGAGTGACCCATGAAATCTCCCCTGCATTCCGTCCACGCCCCCAAGCCCATCGGACCCTACAGCCAGGCGATGCGCGCGGGGGACTTCGTGTTCATCTCCGGGCAGATCGGTATCGACCCCGCGTCGGGCAAGATAAAGGGCAAAACCGCCGCGGAGCAGGCCGACCAGGTGCTGAAGAACCTGCGCGCCATCCTCACCGCGGCCGGGCTCACCCCCGAGCACGTGGTCAAGACCACCATCTTTCTGGCCAACATGGATGACTTTGGCGCGGTGAACGAGGTCTACGGCGACATGTTCCACGAAGACCCGCCGGCGCGTTCTACCATGCAGGCGGCGCGCCTTCCCATGGATGCGCTCGTGGAGATCGACGTGATCGCCATGCGCCGCCCGGTGACGTCGCCCTGATAGAGGAGTGGAGAATCAGGTTTCTTGAGCCGGAAAAGGGGCCGCGTCTTCAGGACGCGGCCCTTTTTTTGACGCCGCGCGCACCTCTTGAAGAAACGAAATCGTGATGCTATACTGGTTCCCATAACAACAGGCGCTGGAGCCGCCAAGCACGTATGAGCACGATTGGGCAGCCGGGTGATACCCGGCTGTTGGATTATGTAGACCCTGCGCGCACGCGGTCCTGCCCGGCGCGCTGCGCGTTCCCCCCATCCTTTCGAATTCCTCTCCTGGCGCTGGTCGCCCTGGCGGGACTGTGCTTTGCACCCGCCGCGCGGGCGGATATCACCATCTTCGTCATCGCCGACACGCACTACGGTTTCGTCGCGGACTCAACCGAGCAGAACCAGTTGCGCGCGGTGCGCGCGCTTCCGGGCACGCCGTACCCGGCGTCGATCGGGGGCGTGGTGGCAACGCCGGACGCGGTGTTCGTGCTCGGTGACCTGGTAGAGGACGCGGCGTCGCCAGTCCAGTTCTTTACCGACTATTCCGGTAACGGCTGCACGGGCGGGGTGCCGTGGCCGGTCTATGAGTGCGACGGCAACCACGACCGCCAGCCGGTGCGGGACATGATCGTCCAGCGCCACGGCGATCTCCTCTACAACGTCGATATCGGAGGCGTTCGTTTTCAGAGTCTGAGCGATCTGCCTTCGGTAGCAAGTATCGCCACCGTGAACGCGAGTCTGTCGGGGCTGCCGGCGGGAACTCCCGTCATTCTCTTTCACCACCGGCCCGTGAGCGCGCCCACCGGCTACATCTCGGAGTGGGATCCGCTGGCGGTCGATGCCTATCGCGGCATGCTCGCCGGAAAGAACGTGATCGCGATCATGTTCGGGCACGACCACTATTCGCGGCACTACGTCTGGGAGGGGTACGACACCTATACGCCTGGTTCGGTGCGGCAGGCGCCTACCACGGCGTATCCGGAGTCGTTCGTCGTGATCCGCATCACGCCCACGACGCTGAGTGCGGCGAGCTGGATATTCGGGTGGGACGCGGTCAACAACACGCTGGTCTGGGCGGGCGGCAAGTGGGGATGGACCCACCAGAAGACCGTCGCGTTGAACACCCCGGTGGTGGCGCAGTGAATACAGCCTGTCGCACGAGCAGCGGGCGGGGAACGGGGAAGGCGGCCCGCGCAATAGCGGTGATGCTGGCCGCGCTGTTCGCGGTCATGCAGGCGGCGCCAGCCGCCGCGCGCGAGACGGTGCAGTACTTCAGCGGAGGCGGGAAGCTGGTATGTCCGTGTTTTGTGGCGGGCGACCAGATCGCCGTGGTCTTCAACGCTCCCGCTTCAGCGTATCCAATCGAAATCACGGGTGTGAGCGTCGTGTGGGCGGCGCAGTTTGGCGTCAGAGGCGCGTTTACGGAGCGTGCCGTCCGCCTCTATCTGGGCACCCCGCCCAGCCTGGGCGTCCCGGCGTACTCGATCGATTTGCCGACGTTGAACGCAGGGACCACCAACGAGTTCGCAGTGGGGCCGATACGCGTCGACGCGGGAAGCTTCACCGTGGCGCTGGAACTGGCAAACAGCAACGCGGGCATGATCTTCAGTCCCAGCGTGGTGCACGATGGCAACGGTTGCCATGCGGGGAGGAACTTCGTCAACTCGGGTGGCGTATGGCAGGATGCCCGTGCAATCGGGTTCACCGGCGACTGGGAGTTCCTGGTTTCATACCGGTCCCTCGTGCCACCGGCGCTCAGCGCCGCGCCCGCGGCGGTGAGCCTGGTGGACGTCCCGCTCAACACCACCGCGTGTGCCACGGTCGTCCTCGCCAACAGCGGGGTGGACACGCTCACGATCCGCGGTATCGCCGGTTGCGGCACCGTGACGTTTGCGATCGATTCCTCGATGACGTCTCACCGGCTGCCACCGGGTGGACAGACCACGCTCGGCATCTGCGCGACACCGCACACGGTTGCTCCCGCAAATTGCAGTGTGCAGGTTTTCCACGATCGCGGGGGATCACCCATGACGATTCCGGTTTCGTGCCGTCCAACGACCAGCGTAACTGTCGTTCGGCAGCCTACGAGTCACCAGTTTCGCCTGAAGGGTGTCGTCCCGAATCCGTTCAATCCGCAGACGTCGGTCAACTTCGAGTTGCCGTCCGCGATGACGGTCACCGCCGAAGTGTGGTCGGTCAAGGGCGCCCGGGTTCGCACACTGGTGCGCGATATGGCGTTTCCCGAGGGGGACAACTCGATCCGGTGGGATGGGCGCAATGCCAACGGTCGCCCGGTGTCGTCCGGGGTCTACCTGATTCGCATCCGTACCCGCGCCGGCGACCTGGTGGCCCGCGCCGTGCTTCTCGAGTAGCGCCGCCTACTTCAGCAGCGTCATCTTCTTTGATATCGTGCGCCGGTCCGCGGTGAGGGAGTAGATATATATCCCCGACGACACCGGCTGGCCGGCCTCATCCCGGCCGTTCCATGTGAGCGCGTGGCGCCCCTCGGCCAGTTCTCCCTCGTGCAGCGTGGTTACCAGTCTGCCTTGCACGTCGTATACCCGCACCACCACGCGTGAGCCCCGGTCCAGGGAAAACGGGATCTGTGTGGAGGGATTGAACGGGTTGGGCGCGTTCTGCCCCAGTTCGAGCGGAATCCCGGGGGTCGAAACCGTGATCGGTACCGAGCGGATCTCGCTGCCGTCCTCGCGCGTGGCGCCGAGCACGTACTCGTAGGATGTGGCGTTGCGCGCCCCGCCGTCCACGAACTCGCGCGTGTTTGCGGATAGAAGCTCGTCCACGATGTCCGCCTCCGGCTCGTTCCCCTCGCTTCGATAGATGCGATAACCCTGCACAACCTCGTCCGTCTCCACCTCCCAGGAGAGACGAACACCGTCTTTTTCCGCATTCGCGTCGAAAGACGTGAACAGCACCGCCACCGTGGTGATGGTGACGGCCTTTTCCGCGGAGAAGGCGCTGAGGACGCCCGCATAGTTGCGCGCGCGAAGCGCCACGTAGTTCACGCCGGGAGGAAGCGAGCACGCGCTGGCGCTGGAACCGCTTCCCGCGTTCACCGCCACGTCGTAGTACGCCGCCTCGCCCGACGCCACCGAACGAACGCCGGCGTAGAGCACGTAGCCCACCACGGTGGGGTCGCCGCTCGGAATCCAGGAGGCAAGCGCGCAGCCGGCACCGTCGGGGACCACGGACGCGAGCAGCGGCGGCGGCGGTGGAGCGAGATCGGCCGTCTCGAAGGAGGCGATGTCGCCGTCGATTGCCTCGAAGGTGTAATCCAGGGATCCGGTCTCCGAAGAGGCGATGGTCTGGCGCGATACACCGTTGAGCTGTGCGTCGTAGGCCACGTTGGGCGGCGCGTTGAAGGCGATGATGCGTACGGGGCGAGCGCCCGCGGAATCCGGAAAGGTGGTTACGATCAGGAGCGGGAGCACGGGTGCAAGGCATGCGGCGGCGTTGCCGCTTCGAGCGACTCGGTGCACGGAGGTCTCCTTCCGCGGGGCACACGAGTCGGGGGATCCGCGCGGCCACGCCCGGGGCGATGTTGTTGAAAGCATCGTCGCGAGGGGCAGTCGCGAATGCGTCCAATAACGGGCCTGGGTGGCCGGGGCACAATGGGTGTTTGCTGGGCACGGATTGGGGGCGAGGCCGATCAGTACTTGCAAGCACGTAACTTTGATCGGACCGATCAGTGCGGATACCAGCCTGACCGCGCACGTGCTGCCGCCGGGTGGAGCAACACAATTCACCGGCTGTTCCCATCCATCGTAGTTCAGTAACGGAGCGTCTTTTCTCTTGTTCAACGCGATCAGCTGCGGACGCGCCGTCGGCTACTCCACCCGGATCCGTCCTGCTCTGGTACAATCATTACTGCCGGAAGAGACCCCCCATTCGCGAAAGGAACATCATGAGTATTCGCAGCATTCTCATGCCTTTGCTGTTCGTTGCCCTCTGCAGCCTGGGCCCGCTGACCGCCCGCGCGGGCTACCCGGGCGGCCCCTCCATCAACATGCCGGTCACCACCGGTCATTACCCGGCCGGAACGAACCGGACGACCGTGGTCTCCGACGGCACGGGCGGCGCCTTTGTCGCCTGGGAAGACTGGTCCTCCTCCCCGGACGTCGATATCTATATCCAGAAACTGGACAACTGCGGCAACCGGCTGTGGTCGCCACTCAACGGAAAGGCCGTGACCATGTGGACGGGTGACCAGGGCCAGCCGCAGCTGGCATCGGACGGCGCGGGCGGCGTGACCATCCTGTGGACCGATTACCGAAACGGTGCCAGCGACCCGAAAGTCTACTTCGATTGGATCATGGGCAACGGAAATCTGCTGTCAGGGGGTTCCGGCTTCCCGGTGTGCGACAACCCCGGCGGGCAGTACCTCGAAGACGTGCTCCCCAAGCCGACGAGCTTCCTCGGCACCCCGCCAAGAACCGTCGTCGTGTGGAACGACGAACGCAGTGACCCCGGTGATCTCTATCTCCAGGTCATGGATGGCGCCGGCGATGCCGGCCTCGACCCGGTCGGCGTTCCGGTTTCTCTCGCAGCCAACGTGCAGAGATCTGCGAGCATGGCGGAAATCGGAACCGGTGGCATCGTGATCGCGTGGCGAGATTTCCGGCCCACGTCGGGTGTGGCCGGAAGCGCCGTCTACGCACAGCGCTTCAACGGCAGTTCGATGAACTGGGCCACGGACGGTATCATCGTCGCGCCCACGATGGGCACGACCCAGCAGAACATCAGCGTGGTGTCCAGCCTCGACAACCACGCCGTCATCGTCTGGATGGGCTTCGACAATCTGTCCGTGCCCGCCGTGTACGCGCAGCGCCTGGATCAGAATGGTACGCCGCAGTGGGGCGCCGGCGTGCGGGTGTCGGACCCGGCGGGTTACGGAACGTGGCCCATCGCGACCTCCGACGGCGCCGGTGGCGTGTACATCGCGTGGCTGGTGGACAGCCAGGCGCACATCCAGGCGCAGCGCATCGACGCCAGCGGGAATGCCCTCTGGGGCGGAAGTTCCTATGGCGTGCCGGTGATGACGGTGGCCAACGTCAGCGGTGGCGCGTACCTCAACTGGTCCGACCTCGTGCGCACCAGCACCGGCGTGATCGTTTCGTGGAGCGACGACCGCGCCCTGCCGCCGTACACCAACGTCTACGCGCAACATCTCTCTTCGGTCACGGGAGACATCTGGGCGGACTGGCCCGACCAGGGTGCGCGCATCTGCAGCCATTTTTCGTACGCACCCCGAGCGGTCACAGACACGTCGAACGGCGCCGTAATCGTCTGGCAGGACCAGCGCAACGATCCGCCCGATGAGGACATCTACGCGCAGGGCGTAAACGCGGACGGCTCGCTCGGCGACGGTGCAACCGGCGTGAGGGGTGGGCCGCTGCTCGGTCCGGCGCTGATCAACTCGCCCAATCCTTTTGCGTCCAGCACGCGGATCACGTTCACACTCTCCGGTGATGGTCCTGCCACCGTCGACGTGTTCGACGTCGCCGGACGGCGCGTGTTCACGGAACGTCGCGCGGGCGTCCGTGGCGAGAACAACTACTGGTTCCGGGGCCTGAGTGATGAGGGCTCGCCGCTGCCCACCGGCACGTACTTCTACCGGGTCACCAGCGCCCGCTCCACCGCGACCGGCCGGATGACGGTGGTGCGCTAGACCGGCTCACTGCGCGTTCATGTAGACCAACAATGAGGAGAGGGTCGGCAACGCCGACCCTCTCCAACCTGAATCAACTTGATGACAGCCGCTTCAAATCACTTGAGGAGCATCATCTTTCGCGTCATTTTCACCTTTCCTGCACGCAGCTCATAGAAGTACAGGGCCCGATGCGACCGGGTTTCCACGGTCGTCCGTTCCATCCCACAGCGCGCGCTGCGCGCCGGGTCCCGTAGACCGGTCCGCAAGGGTGCGGACCCGCGATCCATCGGGCGCGTACACACGCAAGGTCACGTGAGTAGGCGCGTGCACGTAACTTGCTGTAGAATATCATCCACTGCGGGGTAGTTGAGTGGCACAACGCCGCACTGTTAATGCGGATATCGGAGGTTCGAATCCTCCCCCCGCAGCCACTCCCTCCCCGGGGAAATCCCCTTGGCCCGCAATCTGTTAGCCCTCCGGGCGGGCCCGAATTCTCCGCTTCTACGGTCGTCCGCCCGTCTGTTATATTCCAGCGTGCCGAACGTGCCCGAAAGGGCACCTCGTTTATGGGCCGGGATCGGCCGCCCGGGGGAATGGATGGGCCCTGGTGGACCCCGGGGACTTCAAATCCCTTTGTCGGGCGATGCCGTCCGAGGTGGGTTCGATTCCCACACATTCCCGCCACTCTGTCCTGCACGAGCGATGCGTTCCGGCGTCCCCGTGGATTGAACGAGTGCCATTGCAAAGACAGATCGTCGTCATCTGGGTGATCGCAGCGCTCATGGCAGCAACCGGGGCGGCCGGGCCTGCGCCGAGCCGCGCACAGGCCGCGGCCACGGATACCACCGCGGTGCGCGCCGATACCACGGCCGCGGCTCCGGTGGACTCGCTACGCTCGATCACGGTGACCGATTCGCTGGGGATTCCGGGAACCCTCAAGGGTAAGAGCGACTACGATCCGGTGGAGATGAAGGAAATTCTCGGGCGCATGGGCTCGAGCGAAGTCGAGGGCCGCACCACGTGGGAGCGCAAGAAGAACCCGCGCACGGCCATGATCTGCTCCATGTTGCTGCCCGGGCTGGGGCAGACGTACAATGGACGGCGCCTCAAGGTGGGGTTGATGGTGGGGTTCACGTCGTTCTACGCGGGACGAATGATCCTCAACTGGAAGAACTACGAGGCCTACACGGTGGAGCGGGACCAGTATACGCCGGGATCGTTCAACTACCGGCAGGCGGACCAGCTGGCGGCTTTCTACAAGGAAGAGGCGCGCACCTACATGTGGTGGACCGGTGCCGTGTGGTTGATCGGCATCCTGGACTCGTGGATCGACGCGCACCTCTACGACGTGCGCGAGTACACGCCACCACCGCCGCCCGATGCGGGTGTTCCGCACACCGGTGGCGAAGTGAGTTACCTGACACTGGGGTTTGGACTATCGTTCAAGTGAGATCATGACGTTTCCGCAGGATCGCATTCGAAACTTCTGCATCATCGCGCACATCGACCATGGCAAGTCGACGCTGGCCGATCGCTTGCTGGAGAAGACCGGCACGCTCACCAACAAGGAGATGCGTGCCCAGGTGCTCGACACCATGGACCTCGAGCGCGAGCGGGGCATTACCATCAAGAGCCATCCCATCCGCATGGTCTACCGCGCGCGGGACGGCAGGGATTACCTCTTCAATCTCATCGACACGCCGGGTCACGTCGATTTCACTTACGAAGTCTCGCGCAGCCTCGCGGCCTGCGACGGCGCCATCCTGGTGGTGGACGCGGTGCAGGGCATCCAGGCCCAGACGGTCTCCAACGTCTACCTCGCGGTGGATCACGGCCTGGAACTGCTGCCGGTCATCAACAAGATCGACCTGCCCGCGGCGCGCGTCGACGAAGTGGCCGAGGAGATCCACGAGTTGATCGGCGCGGAGCCCGAGGAGATCGTGCGCGTGAGCGCCCGCGAGGGCACCGGCGTCGAGGACCTGCTGGAAGCGGTGGTGGCGCGGGTCCCGGCGCCGGTGGGCGACCGCGACGGGAAACTGCAGGGCCTCGTGTTCGACTCGTTTTACGACACCTACCGCGGCTCGGTGATCTACGTCAGCATCAAGCAGGGGCGCCTGCGCAAGGGCGACCTGGTGCGCATGTGGTCCAACGGCAAGACCTTCGAGACCATGGAGGTGGGGTACTTCCGCATCAGCATGGTGCCGGCGCCGGTGCTGGAGGCGGGCGAGGTGGGCTACGTGGTCACCGGGATCAAGGACATCCACGACACCAAGGTGGGCGACACCATCACCCTGGACGCGAATCCCTGTGAGGCGCAACTCCCCGGCTACCATGACGTAAAACCCATGGTGTTCAGCGGCCTCTACCCGGTGGACGCAGAGGACTACGAGGAATTGCGCGACGCCCTGGAGAAGCTGCGCATGAACGACGCCTCGTTCATCTTCGAGCCGGAGACGTCCACCGCGCTGGGGTTCGGCTTCCGCTGCGGCTTCCTGGGCCTCTTGCACATGGAGATCATCCAGGAGCGGCTGGAGCGCGAGTACAATCTCAATTTGATAACCACCATGCCCAACGTGGAGTACATCGTGCGCCAGAAGAACGGCGAGGAGATCGTGGTGGACAATCCCGCCCACTTCCCGGCGGAGGGCAAGATCGAGCATGTGCGCGAGCCCTACGTGAAGGTGGAGATCGTGACACCTTCGGACTACGTGGGCGCCATCATGTCGCTCAACCAGGAGCGCCGCGGTGTATACCTGGGCATGGAGTACGTGACTCGGGGCCGGGCGGTGCTGCGCTACGACATGCCGCTGGCCGAGATCCTGATCGACTACTATGATAAGCTGAAGAGCCTCAGCAGGGGCTACGCGAGCCTCGACTACGACTACATCGGGCATCGCGAGAGCGACGTGGTGCGGCTGGACATCGCCATCAACGGCGACCCGGTGGACGCGCTCTCGATGATCGTCCACCAGGAGAACGCGTACATGATGGGCCGGGATCTTGCTTCCAAGCTCAAGGAGGTCATCCCGCGCCAGATGTACGAAGTGGCCATCCAGGCCTGCATGGGTTCCAAGGTGATCTCGCGCACCAACGTGAAGGCGCTGCGCAAGAACGTCACCGCCAAGTGCTACGGCGGCGATATCACTCGCAAGCGCAAGCTCCTCGAGAAACAGAAGGAGGGCAAGCGCCGTATGAAGATGGTCGGCAAGGTGGAGATTCCACAGGAAGCCTTTCTCGCGGTCCTCAAAGTGGAGAGAACGAGCTAAATGGCAAAGAAGCAGAAGAAATCAGTCATTCGCGAGTACACCGAAATCATCGTGCTCGCGGTGGCCCTGGCCCTGTTCGTGCGCACGTTCTTCGTGCAGGCCTTTCGCATCCCGTCGGAGTCCATGGAAGACACGCTGCTGGTGGGTGACTTCCTCTTTGCCAACAAGCTCGTCTACGGTCCCAAGCTGCCCCTGCTCGACGTCCGCCTGCCGGCCATTCGCGACCCGAAGCCGGGCGACATCATCATATTCAAGTACCCGGGTGACGAGAAGATCGACTACATCAAGCGCTGTGTCGCGGTGGAAGGGCAGACGGTGGAACTGGTGGACAACCACCTGTACGTCGACGGGATCCTCCAGGACGAGGACTTCACCAAGTACGTGTTCGGTTCGCGCCCGGATCGCCACTTCGGCCCCTTCACGGTGCCGGAAGGGCACATATTCATGATGGGCGACAACCGGGACAACAGTGCGGACAGCCGCGCCTGGGGACCGCTGGACAAGCGGCTGATCATGGGCAAGGCGATGTTCATCTATTTCTCCTGGAATCCGCGCTCGCACACGATTCGCTTCTCGCGCATCGGCGACATCATTCGTTGAAAGTCGAGGGTGCGCGCGACACCGCTCCTCCGCTCATGGTCCTCGCGCGAAACATTTGAAATCGCGCTGCGGAAATCGCGTCGGATCGGTGTCACGCGCGCCCGCCGCCCGGTCAAACACATGAAACAACTCTCGCTTTACATCCATGTTCCGTTCTGCACGCGGCGGTGCTCGTACTGCTCGTTCTATCACGTTCCGGCGGAGAAGAGCCGCGAGGAGGCGTTCACCGGCGCGCTGCTGGACGAGATGCGCTTTGCGCTCGACGACCTCGGCGAGCGTTTCGAGCTGCGCACGGTGTTCGTGGGCGGGGGAACGCCGACCGTTCTCGGCGACGCGTGCTGGACGCGCATCGTGGAGACCATCGCGCCGTTCTTTCCCGCGGGCGGGCCCGCCGAGTTCACCGTGGAGATGAACCCCGAGGACGTCGAGCCGGCACGGGTGGCGTTCCTGAGGGGGCTGGGCGTCAATCGGGCCAGCCTGGGTGTGCAGTCCATGCATCCGGTGGGGCAGAAGGTGCTCAAGCGTTGCGCCCCGGAAGTAAACGCGCGCGCCATCGAGATCGTGCGCGGGAGTTTTGACAACGTGAGTTTCGACGTTCTGCTGGGTGTGCCGAAGACCACGCCGGCGGATCTCGACGCGACCCTGCGGACGCTGCTGGCGCAGCAGCCGCGGCACCTCTCCGTGTACGGCCTGGAGCCCGGCGGGGACATGTCGCACGAGGTGGAGCGCTTCTTCGAGGCGGTTGACCCGGACCGCGTTGCTGATGAATACTTGAGGGTGTGCGAGACGTTGCGTGCCGGGGGGTTCCGGCACTACGAGGTCTCGAACTTCGCCCGCCCCGGATTCGAGTCCCTCCACAACCGGACCTACTGGGATGGTGGGGATTACCTGGGGGTGGGACCGGCCGCGCACTCCGCGCTGGGCGGACGGCGCTTCTGGAACGAACCGTCGCTCGACGCCTACCTGCGGCGCTCGGGCCGGGAACACCTGGCGGCCCGTGTGCGCGACGACGCCGGCGGCGGGGCCATCGAGCGGGTGATGCTGGCGCTGCGCACCGACCGGGGCGCCCCGGCGGAGTGGCTGGATGCCGCGCGCGTGGGCGAGTTTGCCGCCGGGGGTTTCGTTGAAATGCGCGACGGGCGGGTGTTCAGCACCGAGCGCGGTTTCCTGATCCTGAATGACCTGGTGCTCCGTCTTGCGGAGCCCGCAGCCACAAACGAACCGACATGTTGATCGAGAAGGATCGCGAAATACTCCGCACCATCATCGAGGTGTACGTCAGCGAGGGCGACCCCGTCAGCTCGCGGCGCGTGCGCGATGCGGGGCGCTTTGCCATGAGCACCGCCACCATCCGCAACCGCATGGCGGTACTGGAGCGCGAAGGGTTGATCGCCAAGGCGCACGTGTCCTCCGGGCGCATCCCCACCGACGAGGGCTATCGCCTCCACGTCGACGAACTGCAAGCCGAGCGCACCCTCGCGGCGGGTGAGGCGCTTCCCGCGGTACGGGAGGAACTGCGTGCCGAGGGCGACAACATCAGCGCGCTCATGCTGCACACCTCGCAAATGCTGGGTGCGATGTCGCGCAACGTGGCCCTGGTCTACGGCGCCGTGGTGCAGGAGTGCCGCGTGGGCGGGGTGCGCTTGTTCCAACTCAACGGCGGGCGTCTGCTGGTGGTGGTGCGGCTGGTGCCGGACTACGAGCGCACGGTGGCCCTGCGCCTGGGCCGCGAGCCGTCGCCCGAGACCGTGTCGGCCGTGGAGGGGCTGCTCAACCGCCTGGTGGGCGGGATGAGCCTGGACGGCGCCCGCGCCGCACTGGGCGAGCTGGTGCGCGACAATGTCACCGACGAGGGGATCGTTGTGCGCGAGATCACGTCGCGGCGCGAAGAAATTTTTTCCGGGCCGCCGGCGGTTGAGATGTGTTTCGAGGCGCGCGGGCGCATGCTCGACCAGCCCGAGCTCTCCGATCCGCGAACCCTGCATCTCCTGTTACGAATCTTGCACAACCGCGACTATTTGACTTCGATTCTCGCCAGCCGCCCCCTCGACCGGACCCAGGTGACCATCGGGGTCGAGCACGGGGATGAGTCCCTGAGGCCGTTCAGCCTCGTTACGGCCGGATATCGCATGGGCGCGGCGCGGGGGGTTGTTGGTCTCATGGGGCCGACGAGGATGCGATACGACCATGCGATTTCGCTGGTCGGATCCGTATCACGAGAACTGCGCGCCATCGGCGAAGAGTTCTTTCAGTAGGCAACTGTTTCCCGAACCGGGGAGTTCTGATGGACGAGAAGGAACGGCAGAATCAGACCCAGATCGACGCCGCCTCGGACGACGACGAAGATCGTGAGCCCCCGGTGTACGACCTCGACGTCGAGCCCGACGACGACGGCGACGACGCGTTCGCCCCGGATGACACGGACGACGAGGCCGAAGCGCGATCGGGGGCCGGAGGAGATGCCGGCGCCGCGCGCGCGAGCCGCCGCGTGTCGCGCAAGGAGATCCTGGATCGATTCCAGGAGAAGAACGAGGTCATCGCAAGACTGACCCGCGATAAGAACCGCCTCGAAAAGGAGGCGGCAGATCTTGCCGAGCAGGCCAGGGACCACAAGGACCGCTGGCTGCGTACGGCCGCCGAGTTTGAAAACTACCGCAAGCGTTCCGCCAGGGAATGGGAATTGCTTAAGCAGCAATCAAAGTCCGAAGTCATCCTCGAGGTGCTCAATTCGCTGGACGACTTCGAGCGGGCGTTTGCAGTGGTGGCGGGGGCCGAAGAGAGCGAGTTTGTTCAGGGTATTCGGTTGATTTATAACAACTTGCTCTCAGGCCTGCAAAAACTCGGGGTAACCGAGCTCGAAGCCCTCCACCAACCCTTCGACCCGAACGTCCACATGGCGGTCGGGCAGATCCAGACCGACGAGGCTCCATCCGGCCACGTCGCCGAGGTCCTCGAGAAGGGTTACTCCCTCAACGGAGTCCTCATTCGTCCCGCCCGGGTCATCGTTGCAAAGTAGCAGCGGGACTCATTGAGATTTCGAGTTTTGCACGGCGCGCCGTGCGGCGTCTCCCATGCTGGAATGCCGCACCGGCGCGACCCGTGCGGGGTTGGATATCACGCGCGCAAGGAGCCGGAGATGTCGAAGGTAATCGGGATCGATCTCGGAACCACGAACTCGTGCATCGCCTACATCGAGGATGCCAGTCCGTCCGTCGTGACCACGCCCGAAGGGCTGCGCACGACGCCATCGGTGGTGGCATTCGCCAAGAACGGCGAGCGGCTGGTGGGACACATCGCCAAGCGGCAGGCGATCACCAATCCCACCCAGACCATCTACTCGGTAAAGCGTTTCATGGGCGCGCGCCTCGACGAAGTCAAGGAAGAGGCGGGCCGCGTATCCTATCAGGTGCAGGCGGGCAAGAACGGTGAGGTGCTGCTCAACGTCAAGGGGCAGACCTTCCGTCCGGAAGAGATAGCCGCCATGATCCTGCAGACCCTGAAGACCACGGCGGAGGAATTCCTGGGCGAGACGGTGGAAAAGGCCGTCATTACCGTGCCCGCGTACTTCAACGACGCGCAGCGCCAGGCCACCAAGGATGCGGGTCGCATCGCCGGCCTCGACGTCCTGCGCATCATCAACGAGCCCACCGCGGCGGCGCTCGCCTACGGCCTCGACAAGGAAAGGAACAACGGCGTTGTGGCCGTGTACGACCTTGGCGGCGGCACGTTCGATATTTCGATCCTCGAGCTGAGCGACGGCGTCTTCCAGGTCAAGTCGACCTCCGGCGATACCCACCTGGGCGGCGACGACTTCGACCGCGTCATCATGGACTGGGTGTGCGAGGAGTTCGAGTCCCAGAGCGGCGTGGACATCCGTCAGGACAAGATGGCCATGCAGCGCGTGCGCGACGCGTCCGAGAAGGCCAAGATCGAGCTGTCGACTACGCTGGAGACCACCATCAACCTGCCGTTCCTGGCCGCGGACGACGGCGGTCCCAAGCATCTCGAACTGCAGTTGACGCGCGCCAAGCTCGAGAACCTCGTGGAGCCGCTGATCCGCAAGACCATCGACCCGTGCCGCCAGGCACTGCACGACGCGGGCATCAGCACCACGCAGATCCAGAAGGTAATCGTGGTGGGCGGCATGACGCGCATGCCGGCGGTTCGTGAATCGGTGAAGAAGTTCTTCAATCAGGACCCGCAGAAGGGCGTCGACCCGGACGAAGTGGTTGCCAAGGGCGCGGCCATCCAGGGCGGCGTGCTCACCGGCCAGGTGGAAGAGGTTATCCTGCTCGACGTGACCCCGCTGTCGCTCGGCATCGAGACACTGGGCGGCGTGATGACCCGGCTCATCCAGAGGAACACCACCGTGCCGACGCGCAAGACACAGATCTTCTCCACGGCATCCGACAACCAACCCGCGGTGAGCGTGCACGTGCTGCAGGGTGAGCGCGAGTTGTCCAAGGACAACCGCACGCTGGGCCGCTTCGACCTGGTGGGGATTCCGCCGGCGCCGCGCGGCGTGCCGCAGGTGGAGGTCACCTTCGACATCGACGCCAACGGCATCGTCAAGGTGTCGGCCAAGGATCTGGGCACCGGCCGCCAGCAGGAAATCGCCATCAAGGTGGCGAGCGGACTCTCCGAGAAGGAGATCCAGAAAATGGTGGAGGACGCCGAGAAGCACGCGGAAGAAGACCAGGTCAAACGCAAGGTGCAGGAGGTCGTCAATCAGGCCGACATTCTGCTGTACTCCACCGAGGCGACGCTCAAGGACTACGCCGAGCGCTTCTCCTCGCAGGACCTCGAGCAGATCAAGTCCGCCATGGTCGACGTCCGGGTGGTGCGCAATGCAGACGAACGGGACCTGGAAGCCATCCGCCAGGCCACGGCCAATCTGCAGACGATCATGCACCGCTTTGCCGAACTCATGTACAGCGCCCCGGAGGGCGGCGGCAGCGTCGAATAGACCGGAAGTTTCTTGAGTCGCCCTGCGGCCGCGGTAACGAACCCGGCGGCGGGACGAAGCCAGCGCACGCGCCCGGGCCTTCCCGGGCGCGTGTGCGTTTGGTTGTGGCCGTGAAATTGTCCCTGACGCGATGGTTGACCGTGGGCTATATTCCCCCGCGATGAGCAAGCGAGACTACTACGAGGTTCTGGGCGTCCAGCGCGGGGCGAGCAAGGACGAGATCAAGAAGGCGTACCGCAAGCTCGCATTCCAGTACCACCCCGACAAGAACCCCGGCAACAAAGAGGCGGAGGACAAGTTCAAGGAAGCCACCGAGGCCTACGAGGTCCTCAGCGACGAAGAGCGCCGCCGCATCTACGACCAGGTGGGCCATGCGGGCATGGGCCGCGGTGCGGGTGCGGGCAGCCCGTTCGGGGGCGGATTCGGCGGGGGTTTCGAGGGCTTCGATCTCTCCGACGCGCTGCGCGCGTTCATGCGCGAGTTCGGCGGCTTCGAGGGCGGCTTCGGCGGCGCGGCCGGTGGTGGCGCCACACGCTCCCGCAAAGGCCGGGATCTGCAGGTGCGTGTGCACCTGAGTCTGGAGGAGATTGCGAAGGGCGTCGAGAAGCAGATCCGGGTGACGCGGCTGGTGGACTGCGAGACCTGCCATGGCAGCGGCGCAAAGGACGGCTCGACGCCGGCCACCTGCCAGACGTGTTCGGGCACCGGGCAGATCAAGCAGGTCCAGCGCACCATCCTGGGACAGTTCATCAATGTGGTGGAGTGCAGCGCGTGCGACGGCGAGGGCACCATCATCCGGGACCGCTGCCACGACTGCAACGGCACCGGTACCGTTCGCGGGTCGGAGACGGTGAAGGTCAAGATTCCCCCCGGCGTGGTGAGCGGCAACTACATCACCGTACGCGGACACGGCGACGCAGCCGGGCGCGGTGGCCGTAACGGCGACCTCTATGTGGTGATCGAAGAGGAAGAGGACGGTCGTTTCGTGCGCCACGACAACGACGTGCTGATCGACATCCCCCTGACCTACACCCAGCTCACCCTGGGGACCAAACTCGAGGTGCCCACGCTGGAGGGCAAGGTGCTGCTGCGGGTCCCCGCGGGCACACCATCGCACAAGATCCTGCGGCTCAAGGGCAAGGGCATTCCGAGGCTCAACGGACACGGGCGCGGCGACCAGCTGGTGCGCGTGATCGCCTGGGTGCCGAACAAGGTTTCGAAGAAGGAAGAGGAAATCCTCAAGGAACTCGAGAAGGCCCTCTCCGATCGGGCCCCGCGAGTCGACTGACCGAAGCTCCACCCGGTGCCCGTGCGGCCGGGCGTGCGCGGAATGGGCCCCATGAGTGCACACACGTTTTCTTTCTACCTGCCGGGAATGACAGCGGACGACACCCGGGTGAGCATCGCTGGCGACGAGCACACGCATCTCAAGCGCGTACTGCGCGTTCGCAGCGGGGAGACCATCCGCGTCACCAACGGCAGGGGACTCATGGTGATCGCCACGGTCGATGAGGTGCAGGATCGCGCCACCCTGGCGCGTGTCACCGCCGTCGAGTCCGACGCTCCGCCCGGGCGCCGCCTGGCGTTGGCGCTTCCGCTCCTGCAGCGCGCGCACTTCGATGCGGCGGTTGCGCAGTGCGTGGAGGTGGGTGTCACCGAATTCGTGCCGGTTCATGCGGAGAGGTGCCACGTGCGGGTGTGGACGCCCGCGCTGGCGAAGCGGGTGGCGCGCGTGGCGGTGTCGGCGATGAAGCAGTCCGGGCGCGACTGGTTGCCACCCGTGCGGCCCGCGCTGGATGTCGAACGGCTCGTGGCCACGTTCGACGGATACCAATCCGTGGTGCTGGCCGATGCCGGCGGGGAACCCCTGGCGCCGGGAGCCGTGCGCGGCCACACGCTCGCCATCGTGGGGCCCGAGGCCGGTTTCTCGGAGCGCGAGACCGACCGCCTGCTTGCCGGCGGTGCCCGGCGGGTGGCGCTGTCGCGCCAGCGGCTGCGGGCCGAAACCGCGGCCACCGTGCTGGTTTCGCTTCTATCCCTGCCGGGCTGACCGGCGGCGCGGGACACCGCCGCGTGCGGGGGAAATTGACACCCGGCAGCCTATCTCCTACACTGCGAAGAGGTTAACATGATCACCCAGAAACTGACCGAAGACATGAAAGTGGCTATGAAGGCCGGCGACAAGCTTCGCCTGAGCGTGGTTCGCATGCTCCTCTCCGAACTCAAGAACGAGCGCATCGCCCAGGGCGAGGACCTCGACGAGGCGTCCGAGCGCAAGGTGCTCACCGGCTATGCCAAGAAGCGCCGCGAGGCCATGGAGGCCGCCCGCGCGGGCGGGCGCGAGGAAGTCGCCGCGCGCGAACAGCAGGAGCTGGACATCACCATGGCCTACCTGCCCCCTCAACTGAGTGAGGCGGACCTGCGCGTTGTGGTGCGCAAGCACATCGAGACCGCGGGCGCCACGGGCCCGCAGGCCTTTGGCGTGGTCATGAAGTCGGTGATGGCGGAGGTCGGCGGGCAGGCGGACGGCAAGGTGGTTTCCGCGCTGGTGCGGGAGTTGATGGGCTGAGGCGGATGTCGGACGTTACCGTCGTGAACGTCGTGCTGCTGGGGATGCTTGCCATCGGTATGATCACCGGCGCAATCAAGGGGTTCACGCGGCAGGTGATCGAACTGGTCGGCCTGGTGGTGTCGTTCTTCGTCGCCGCCGTCATCGCGAGCTGGCTTGCATCGCAGATCGCGGAGTTCACATCCATTCCGCACACGCCGTCGCTCGTGATCGCGTTCATCGCCGTGTTCGTGGGTGGGATGGTTGCCTTTCACTTTGTGGCCATCTCCGCCCAGCGCATGATGCACATGACGCTGCTGGGTATCATCGACCGCTTCGCCGGCGCCGCCCTGGGCCTGGTGGCCGCGGTGCTGGTGACGAGTGTCGTCACCACCGTGCTCCTCGAACTGCCCATTCCCGACGACCTGCGTTCCGGACTCGAAGACTCGTCGGTGTGCGCGTTCGTGCAACCCGTTGCGGGCTGGCTCTTCGAGGCCGTCTTTCCGCAGGAAAGCGGACATATCGCGGCTGGAATCGCGATGCGCGCCGCCGCGTCTCCCGTCTGACGGGCGCATTCCCTGACTCACAATGTTCGCGGGCACTCCGCCCGCGCAGGATCCGCATGACCGTTCAGTCACCGCCCTTCGACCATGCCGCCCGGGTACTCGGGCTCCACGACGTGTTCGCGCTGGTCGCATCCGCGTGCGTGAACGCCGGCGCGCGCGCTGCCGTCACCGGCCTGCGCGCCACCAACGACGCCGATGCGATCCGCACGTCGCTGGGCGAGATCGACGAGTACCGGCGCATGCGCGAAGACGCCGGCGACATCGCCATCCCCGACACGTCCTATCGCGGGGCGGTGGCGGAGATCGCCGGGGGCGCCCGCGGCAGCGGCGAAGCGTTGCGGCGCATCGGTGAGGGCGAGCGGGCCATTGCACAGCTGCGACGCGCGGTGGCGGCCGCGGGGGAGTCGTTTCCGGCGCTGGCCGCGATCGCCGCCGGCGCGACACCCAACGAGACGCTGGTAGCGGAGATCGACCGCGCGCTCGATGCCGAGGGAGAGGTGCGCGACGACGCAACCCCCGCCCTCAAGGCCATCCGCCGCGACATCCGTGCGGCACGCAACAGCCTGCGCGAACGCGCGGAGCGCATGCTGGGCGAGATCGGCACGGAAGCGCATGCCACCGTCATGGGCACGCGTCACGTGCTGGTGGTGCCGCGCGGCCGCGTCAAACGCGGCTCGGGGCTGGTGCACGGCGCCTCGCAGACCGGGGGATCGTTGTACTTCGAACCCATGGCGCTGCTGGATCTCAACAACGAACTCGAAACGCGTCTCGCCGACGAACACGAAGAGATCGACCGCATCCTACGCGCGTTGAGCGATCGCGTGCGCCAGGCGGCACCGGCCATCACCGCCAACGCGGACGTGGTGGAACGGCTGGACGCGTTACGCGCCAAGGCGGCGTTCGCGGCGCGTTTTGGCTGCATCACCCCCGACATCTCCGGCGGTGACACCCCGCGCCTGCACCTGGTGCGCGCGCGGCACCCACTGCTCACGCTCGCCCTGAACCGGGCCGGTTCGCTGGCGTCGCAGGTGCCGCTGGATCTCACCCTGGAGGGCGGGCAGCGCCTCATGGTGATCACCGGTCCCAACGCGGGCGGCAAGACGGTGGCGCTCAAGACGGTGGGGCTGCTGGTGCTGATGCTGCAGTGCGGCCTGCCGGTTCCGTGCGCGCATGGCAGTGAACTGCCGTTGTTCGAGCGCGTGCTGGTGGACATCGGCGACGAGCAGTCCCTGGAGTCGTCGCTTTCCACCTTCACGTCGCACCTCTCCCACCTGACGCGCATGACGCGGCTGGCCAATCCGCGCGTGTTGTGTCTGGTGGATGAAATCGGGGACGGCACCGATCCCGACGAGGGGGCCGCCATCGCCATCGCAACGCTGGAGCGCCTGCTCGCCTCGCGGGCCGCGGTAATCGCGACGACCCACTACGGGCGCATCAAGACGTTCGCGCTGGAGACCGCCGGCGTGGCCAACGCATCCATGGCCTTCGCGGAGGAGACGGCGCAACCGCTGTTTCGTCTATTGCAGGGAATCGCCGGGCGCAGCCGCGGCATCGACACCGCGCGGCGCACCGGCTTCGACGCGGAACTGGTGGGGCGCGCCGAGGCGATTCTGGGCGGCGACGCGTTCCGCCTGGAGTCCGCACTGGCGCGGCTGGAGAAGAGTTACGCGGCGATGGAGCGAGAACGCGAGGCGCTGGAAACGGAGCGCCGCGAACTCGAGAAGCTGACGGCATCGGCGCAGGAAAAGGAGCAGGCGTTCTCCCTCACCAGGAAGGAGGCTTCGCGCAAGGCGGCGCGCGAGGCGGAGGAGATGCTGGCGCAGACGCGCCGCGAGATCGAGGACATCGTGCGGCAGTTGCGTGAGCGCGCGGCGGACAAGGCGACCATCCGCGAGAGCCGCCAGCGCGTGGAACGATTGATGGGCGACGTGCGCGCGCGCGCGCGCGACAGCGAACCGGCGGCAGACGCGCTGGCGTCGGTGGCGGTGGGGGACCGCGTGTCGCTCAGCCCGGGTGGCAAGCCCGCGGGCGTGGTGGTGGAGGTGGTGCGCAAGAGCGCGGTGGTGGACATTGGCGGCAAGCGCATCCGCGCGCGCATCGGGAAGATCTACCGCGCCGCCGCGGATCCCGTACACAAGGCACCGCCGCCGCCGGCCGTCGGTGTGGATTACGAACCGGTGGGTGAGACCGAGGTGCACGTGCGCGGCATGCTGCGCGAGGACGCCCTGGAGATCGTGAGCCGCTTCATCGACCGCGCGGTCCTCTCCGGCCTGCGCGAGGTCAAGGTGGTGCACGGCCGCGGCGAGGGAATCCTCTCACGCGCGGTGCGCGAAGAGCTCCGCCGCGACCCGCGCGTGGCGTCGTTCCGGTTTGGCGATCCGATGGAAGGGGGAAACGGCGTCACCTTCGTGACGCTGCGCTAGCCATGGCCATCCCCCAGAACATCATCGACCAGGTGCGCGACCGCTCCGACATCGTCGAGATCGTCGGGCAATACGTGGACCTCAAACGCGCCGGCACGGGCTACAAGGGCCTGTGCCCGTTCCACCAGGAGCGGACCCCGTCCTTCAACGTCAATCCGGAGCGGCAGGGCTATCACTGCTTCGGGTGTGGCCGGGGCGGGAACGTCTTCCAGTTCCTGATGGAGATGGACGGCGTCACCTTTCCCGAGGCGGTGCGCGAGCTCGCCGAGCGCGCGGGCATCGAGGTGGAAACGAAGCCGGCGGAGGACGAGCGTTCGGAGAACGACGCGCTCTACAAGGCCAACACGTTTGCGGCGCGCTATTATCACCGCATGCTGGTCAATTCGCCCTCCGCGGAGAAGGCGCGTGCTTACCTGCTGGGCCGCGACATACCGCGTGAGGCCTGGACGCGTTTCGGCCTCGGGTTTGCACCTGCCAGTGGCGACGCGCTGGTGCAGGAGGCGCGCCGGCAGCGGATCCCGCCCGAGACACTCCTGAAGCTCCGTCTCATCGCGGCGCGCGAGGGACGGACGGGTCACTACGACTACTTTCGCGACCGGGTGGTGTTTCCCATCATCCAGCCCGGGGCGCGGGTGGTGGGCTTCGGGGCCAGAACGCTGGGCGACGGGGAGCCCAAGTACCTCAATTCGGCGGAGAGCGCGATCTTTCTCAAGCGGCGGACCTTCTACGGCCTGGACCGGGCCCGCGACCCCATCCGAAGCCACCGCTTCGCGGTCATCGTGGAGGGCTACACGGACCTGATCCGGCTGCACCTGGTGGGAATCGACAATACCATCGCCACCTGCGGGACGGCGCTCACCCGCGACCACGCGGAGAAGGTCCGGCGGCTCACGCGCCGGGTGGTGCTGATGCCCGACGGCGACGACGCCGGGGCCATGGCGGCGATGATCTCGGGGGCGCTCCTGATGGCGGAAGGGGTGGAAGTGGGTATCGCCCGCCTGGACGCCGGCCTGGACCCGGATTCTGCCGGTAAGGCGATGAGCACGAAGGAATTAGAAGAACTGGTGGGGAGTCCGTTGGAATATTTCCAGTACCTTGACTATACTATCCAACATCAGCAACCGTCGGCGCGCGAACGCGAAGAAATCATTAGACGTATCGTCTCCGCGATCGCCCAGTCAGACGACCCGCTCCGGGGGGATGTATTGGTGGGTGAGTTGGCGCGCGTCGTCGGGGTGGAGGCTTCGGCCCTGCGCAGGCTGCTGCGGCCCTCGGGACGGCCGGCTCCCGAGACTCAGCGGACGGGATCGACGGGAAGCCGGACAGGTTCAACGCGGTGGGCGCTCGAACGGGTGGTGATGCGGCTGGTCATGGAAGGCACTCCGACAGCGCTCGACGCCCTGGACGCACTCGATGTCGAAGATTTCTCAGACGAAGATAACCGCAAGTTCTATAAACTACTTGACTCAGCCCGGGAGGCCCATATTGATTTGAGGGGTCGCGACTTCCAACGTCTGGCGGCGGAGAGCGGGCTCGAGGACTTCGCGACGGAGATCTCGCTGGTGGCCGTCCCCCCGGGCAACGTCGAAACCCTGCAGAGGGACCACATCAAAGACTTGAAGAGGCGCCGGATCGAAGACGAGTTGGACCAGCTTCGTGAAAGCCTTCTCAATTTGCCCGCCGAGAGCGATGAAACGATCTCGGTGACTGAACTCATACGTAGACTCGAGCAAGCGAAGAGAGAGTTGTAGGAAGAATGACAAGAGCTGCCAGCAAGACCAAGAGCAAGAGCAAGGCCACAAAGGCCGCGGGGACGAAGGCCCCGCGTCCGCCCCGCGCCGCGTCGACCGCCTCCGGAAACGACCGTTTCTCCGGGGTGCTCAACGACATCCGCCGCATCGCGGAGGACAAGGGGTTCGTTCTCAACCAGGAGATCGAAGCCCTGGTGAGCGACGAGTTCTCCCCGGACGACATCATCGTCCTCTACGACCGCCTCAGCGAGGAGAAGATCGACTACTTCGACTCCGCGGAGAAGGCGCGCCTGAAGATGGAGGCGCGCAAGCGGCGCGAGGAGAAGGACGAGCAGAAGGCGGAGGAAGAGGTCAAGGCGGTAATCCGCTACGACGATCCCGTGCGCATGTACCTGCGCGAAATGGGCAAGGTGCCGCTGCTGGATCGCGAGGGCGAGGTCGAAATCGCCAAGCGCATCGAGCAGGGACAGATCCTCATCGCCAAGGCGGTGTTCTCGCTGGATTCGCCCATCCGCGAACTGCAGCGGCTGGCGCGCGTGGTGGAAAAGGGTGAGATGCGCCTCGACGAGGTGGTGCAGGTGGAGACGGGCGGCCTCGCGCCCTCGTACAGCGGCAAGAAGGAG